>JAAEEW010000162.1 GCA_013415595.1 Methanosarcinales archaeon
CCTCTGTGGAAGGCCGGAAATAGACTGCCCGGGCCGAGCCGGACTGCAGGAAATAAGACGATCCTATGAGCTTTTCCTGGCCGAGGTTCAGGACTCTGCATAGTCCCAGGTCTTCCCCGCTGGCTTCCAGACGGGAGCCCATGGTCCCCTCTCCGGAAAAGAAGGTGATGTGGTCGGCAAAGCTTCCATTCTCCTCCATATCCGGGTGAGAGGCGGTCGACGATCCGGAGAGGGAGTCGCTCTCAATATGCACGGAGTTGAAGTAGTCCATGCAGTGCAACGATACGCTCTCCCGCACCAGCCCCTGATTGTTGAAATAGCTGTTGCAGGTGGTGACATCCCCCAGAGCGGAACAACTGATCATCAGGCTAATTATATAAATTTTAGTGGCATCAGAAATCATAGGTCACTTCCTGACCTTCACCCCACCGGCAGGTTATGCCGCCGAGAGCATCGCTGTGGTGTCTGTCGTACCCCTCGCTGAAGGTGGGCCAGCTCGCCCCCTCGGTCCACCCGCCAAAGTCAAAGCCCTCAAAGCCCCAGTTGGCGAGTTCCTCCATGTCGAAGCCCCACTCTGCATAATCCGTCTCCGAGAAGTCCCGGGTGGCTACGACCATGGACAAGGATTTTAAGTCTGTGTTTAGGCTGTTGGCCAGGCTTTCGGAGTTCGAATAGGCGTTCGGGACGATCAGCAGGGAATTCCACTGCAACGAGGGCTGACCGGCATTCTGGTACGATACGGCCATGCTCTCAGTCCTGCTAAGAGCGAAGGTCATGGGGCTATCCCACTTCAGCGAGCTGTATCTCTCGTATCCGGTGGTGATGATATTTCCGGCGTCCAGCTGGAGAGTCATTCTGTCCGAGCTGGAGATGTCCAGCCTCTTAACGCCTTCCCCTAACAGAAATGTGTTGACATTTTTCTGAATAGTATTGCCATCGGATACCAGCACGGTGTCCACCTGGTGGCCCAGGCTCATTCCATCTGCTCCATAGGCGATCATGGTGTTCGTCCGGCTCCAGTCCCAGCCGGCGGGCAGCTCAAGGCCCAACGGAGGCGGAGGCCGCTGAATCATCCGCCGCCAGGGCCAGGGAGCTGAGCAGGACTATGGTCAGAGAGATTATAAAAAGCTTCATCCTGATGCCTGTCCGATGGCTTCCATCCGGGATTTTCTCAAGTACAGCAAATATATAATTCAATGGGTTCGCAGGAACCCATTGATCTCGAATTCATGATGACGGTCTTACGGATCCATCTCAGCAGTGCCCTCTCCGGGCTGAATTTTGGTGGGATCGAAGAGCAGGCCGATGTTGTGGGCGTTTTGCTCGTTGTTGGTCACTATCGCAGCCTTCAGGTCGAGCTGTCTGAATGAGGATTCTGTGACCGAGTTGGAATTGGCGGCCTGAGAAGCGAGCTGCTGCAGGAAGGTCCTGTCCCGGTGATCGATGGTTGCGACCTCCATGGCCATCTGTTCAAAGGAGGAGGTGTCCACCACGTTGGAGTTGGCCTCCTGATTCAGCCGCTGGAATAGGACGTTCTGATTTCCTTTGACCACCAGCGACTGGGCACCGATCTGGGAAAAGGAGCTCTGGTCTACGGAGTTGTAGCTGGCCACCTGGGACATCTGCTGGTTTACATAGTTGTTAATGCCGGAGACTCCTGCGAAAACGGCTCCGCCCTGGATAAAGGTGGACTTGTCCACTACGTTGCCATTGGCAGACTGAGAGTCTGACTGAATAATTATATTATCATAAGTAGTCGGTCCCTGGGTAAGGTCCGAACATCTTCCATCAGGACACTCGACGGCGGTTACGGTTGCCCATGCCGTGGAGACAAGGGCCAGCAAAGCTAAGGCTAATATTATTTTCCTCATTTGGGTTTCCTCCGATTCTATCTTCCCCTCGGGAAGGTCTCCCTTCCCAACAAGAATTTAACCCGAGAGCAATGTTGCTCGTCTCAGGCAAACTCCAGCCAGGGCATTAATCCTCAACTATTTAAACATTATCCTTTGAAAGTTTTGACTTTTAAGATGAGGGAACCTCTATTTTCTGGATTGTGCCTGAAACATATTTTTTGGAATATTTATTTTTTATATTCATCATTTGAAGAAAAATTGGTAAATAATTGACATTTTTTAACAATAATAGATGCCAATATTGAACAAAGCGCTGAAAACAAGTTTTCACAGACTATCTAAAAATATATATCCAATTGTTAACCCCCGAGACAAAATTTACAGCCAAAATATTTTTTATAAAGTAATAATTAGTATTTGATTGATTTTGAACTGATATTAGACAGTTACAGTAACAGTTTAATCTCGTTCGACCATAAAATTTTAATGAAATTTTTATTAAACATCCTCACCGAACATTTTTTTAATATGAAGATACATAGGTAAAGTGATAGATCAGGATAAATTTGGGTTTCTTTGTCTTGATCTATCTTCCCCAAATAATATTCCAATTTTCAAGGCAGCTACAGAAAACTGTAAGCCGAGTGAAGCATATAGATTATCCTATAGAACAAAATTCACAATTGACCTTCTGCATGAAATAGAGTTTAGCCGGCCTTCCTGGCAAATCCGTCGGTCTGAAGAAGGTGTGGACCAAAGATCGGAATAGATTTGGTCTCACTTTTCGCGATGGCGGGTGAAAGGGTCGTTGGCGGGAGGTCGGAACGAAAGAAAAAAGCAGAGGCGGAGCCAAAAAAAAATGCTCTCCCAGCCTCTCTGGATTGTGTTCTGCCTGAAGACACAACTGGAAGATCTGCCCCCCCGCCTGGAATGAAGGAAGGCGGAGGGGACGCGCCATCTCAGTATCGTCCGGCGCAAGGCCCATTTCTCCACAGATCGCGCTGCCGCCATCAGGGGCTTTTGACCACCAGGCCTCCAGAGGCTATCTCCTTGCCCGCCTCATCCACCACCTTCCACTGGTAATCCGGGCTGCTGCTCTCGCCATTGATATCGAAGAGCTTCCTGGTGAAGGTGCAGGACCCGCCCGAGCAGTCCAGGGGATAGGTCGCGTATCCTTCCATGCTCCAGATCTGAACCACAGCGCTGGAGTCCTCTTTGTCGCAGTCGCCATCGCAGTCCAGGTCTGCGATCCTCCTGGCCAGGGGTTCCAGAGTGTCGTAGGTCCCTCTCTCCTGAATGCCGATGATGCGAACCACGTCCCCGATCTCCGCAGATCCGCTGCCGTCCAGATCTCCCAGCCCCCGCAGGTACAGCTTCAGCCCGGCATTGTCCCCGGCGGCTCTCCAGGTGAAGGTATCGCCGCTCTCACCCGGGTTGGGCGTGACCTGTACCCCCGTCTCGCCGTCATTGCCCCCTTCCTCCAGCGCGACGATGGTGAACAGCTCGACGGTGGCGTCGTCCCAGTGCTCTTCTGACTTATGCAGCTCATCTCTGACCCAGGCCTCCAGCTTGTAGGTTCCGGCTGATAGTCCAGCCGTATTCCAGGTGACCTCGCCGCCCTCCGACCACCCCGAGGTGATCTCGGTAAAGGAGCTGTAGTCCTCAGGCCGGTAGAAGATCCTGAACTTAAGCGGGTCTTCATCCGGATCGCTGGCCCTGGCCGTCAATTTGATGGCCGTTCCTGCTTCCTGCGGGCTTCCCGGGTCGGCAGTCAGGCTCTCCATCACCGGCGGCTGGTTGGCGCTTGAGGCTGCTCGTATCTCAAAGTCGGCGGTCTTCATCCCCCGCTCCCGGTCAGGCTGGGAGTGCTTATCGTCAGTGACCTCCGCCTTCACCTGGTTCAGGCCCTCATCGGCTGCGCCTGTGGCCCAGGTCCAGCTATTGGCCCGGATCCAGCCGGTGGCATCCTTCCAGGCCTCTCCGGTGGCCGGACCCTTGACCGAGAACCGGTAGAACATGCCGTCCAGGTCCGGGTCGCTGGCCGTGGCCGTCCACTTGATCCAGGACCCGGGCTCCTGCGGACTTTGCCTGTCCGCCTGGAGGGATTCCAGAGCAGGCGCCTGGTTATGGTCCTGGCAGTTCACCTTCAGCCACACCACCTGGTAGTTGTTTCGTTCCGACCTCTCCCGGACCACGCCGTTGGCGTCCACGTTAATCTTGATCTTGTGGGGATTCTTGTCGCAGGGCACGTTCTCGTATCTGTATCTCCAGGTCCTGGACTTCCCCGGCTCCAGCCACGATCCGGACGGGCTCTCGGTGCTGCTCAGCTCGGCCACCTCGGTGCCGTCGATCAGGATCAGGTCCACGGTGCATTTGTCCACTATGCGGCCGCCGGTGTTCTTGACATCGAACACTATGTCAACGCTGTCCCCCTGGTCGCAGGGATTCTTGCTGATCTGAAGGTTGACGATCTCCAGGTCGGCGAGGGCCGGATCGCCCCTGGTCTCCACATCCAGGTTCTCCTCATCGCAGTTGTTATTCTCGTCTTTCTCTTCCACCGCGTTCTGGCAGTCTGCACAGGCCTCCACCCTGTGGTAGTCTCTGCTTCCGGAGACCGACTGGTAAGTGTAGATCCACCTTCGCTCCTGGCCGGGCATCAGCCTTCCACCGTCGGGGAGCTGGCTGGAGTCGAAGGTCTGCACCAAGACGTTGTTTATCTTCAGGCAGTCCACCGTCGGACCGGAGGCCAGATCGCCGCGGTTGACGACCCGGAATGATATGTCCACATTATCTCCGGCCAGACAGGGGTCCCGGCTGAACTCGATAGTCTCCACCACCAGATCGCTCTTCAGCAGGACCACGTCCAGGTTCTCCTTTTTGCAGTTGTCCTCCTCGCGGCTCTCGTCCACCTGGTTCTTGCAGTCGGCGCAGACGTCGAACCTGTAGAAGTCGTCCTCCGGATCTTCAGGCCGGAAGTTGAAATTCCAGGTGCGAGACTGTCCCGGCGCCAGCTCGCCGCCGCCAGGAAGCTGGCTGGAGTCGAAGGTTGCCACCTCGTTTCTGTCTATCTTCAGGCAGTCGATCCCGCCCATGGCCGAGGCCGCGCCCTGGTTGGTCACCTGGAAGATTATCTGCACGTCCTCTTGCAGGTTGCAAGGATTCTTGCTCAGATACAGCCGGGAGATGACCAGGTTTGGTTTTCCCTCCTCGCCCGAAGAGCCGCCATCAGAGCCCTCCTCCACCTCAAGCTCCGCAGTCTTCCCGTTGTCTCCCTCATCCTTCTCAGAGAGGAGGTTATTGCAGTCCGCAGTGGCCTTGATGGCCAGGGTCCCAGCGGCACCGGGAGTGAAGAAGTGCTTCCAGGTTCTGGTCTCTCCAGGATTGAGGATGGAGCCCGAGCTCGAGGGGATCACGCTGCTGTCGAAGTCCGTCCTCGATCCATCGATCTCCAGGCAGTCGACGGTGGCCATGGCGTCCTGGTCGCCCACATTTTGGACATCGAAGGCGATCTCCAGATGATCGCCGGGGGAGCAGGGATTCTTGCTCAGCCAAAGCCTGCTAACCACCAGGTCCGGGCCGCCGGATGACTCCCCGCCCTCCACAGCCAGGTCCTGTAATTGTTCGTTGTTGTCCTCCCGGGATTCGGAGATCGAGCCGCGGATGTCGGCGGAGGCCTTCACCTTGTGCGGCGAGGGCGAGGGCGAGACGTCCTCCAGGATGGTCTCCCAGCTTCGGGTCTCCCCAGGCTGGAGGACAGAGCCGGTCGCAACGCCGCTGGAATCGAACTCGAAGACCTGATCGTCGAAGGTCAGGCTGTCAACGGTGGCCATAGCCTCCTGGTCGCCCACGTTTTGCACGTCGAAGATGACCTCCACGTCGTCGCCAGGGGAGCAGGGATTCTTGCTCAGCCAAAGCCTGCTAACCACCAGGTCCGGGCCGCCGGAGGACTCGCTGCCATCCGATCCCTCTATTACCTCGAACTGCTGCTCCTTCCAGGGAGTGGCATCGCAGACCTGGTCGATGTCCAGGTTCTTGAGCTGCACCCTGGCCGCGTACCAGCCGGCCTCGGCGTCGTCGGGAATTATGATCTCCATGGAGTTGCCCTTCCCGTAGCCGAACTCGTCATCCCGGCCCCCGGGCGTGCGCTGGGTCTCCTGGCCGGAGTACTCCTTGCCGGAGGGGGACCTGATGATCAGGGATCCCTCGAAGCTGGTCTCGCCGGCCATTCCGCTGCGGTACTTCATGGCTCCCCGGACCATCTGCCCCGGCAAGACCTTCTGCCCGCCGCCGAAATCGTAGTCCGTGATCCTGCCGCATCCCGAGTGGCTCCTCTGGGCTTTCTTGAAGTAGTAGCTGGCCGACCCCGCCAGGGTGGCCCGACAACCGCTGTCCTCCTGGATGTAGGCGGCGTACACGTCCACCGCATCGTTTGGCTGTACATCGGGATCTGCAGTTCCCCAGGGAGGCGTCGTGGGCTGGCTGACCACTACCTTCAAGGGGTCCTGACAGGGACGAGGTCCGGCGGCTACCCGGTCCACCTGCACCATCCAGTAGTTCGGCGCTCCAATGAGGGTTCCCTCATGGAACTCGAGGGCCGTTCCCTGGAAGATTATCTCCCCGCCCACCGCCGGCTCCAGGTAGAAATCGAGCTCCAGGTTGCCATCGGCATCGGTGATTCCCGTCTGGCTGAGGGGCTTATAGCCCTGTAGATCACAGTGCACTTCGTAAGTGGTGGACGGGCAGATGCCGCATCTGGGCGCGGTTATCTCATAATAGCCGCTGTAGTCTGAGGTCACCAGGGCGTTGCAGGTGGGGGAAATGTCCAGCAGGGCCCCGATCAGGATGTTGCTGGTGCCCTTTTCGTACACGTGGCCGAAAATCTTGCCCTTACAGTCGGATGATGCCTCCCCGCAATTGATCGATCTTACGTACTCCCCCCACTGGGGGTCATCGGGAGTGCAGTACAGGTCGCCGTCGTAGCGGGCCTTAACCTCCACGCAGTCGCCCAGCCTGCCGTCAAAGGTCTCCCCCGATTCCGAGATGTGGTGGACCACAATGGTGGCTCCGGGGACGATGGCGGGAATGTTCCCGGGATTGCTCACCACCCGGTCTATGAACAGGCTGAAGACGCAGGATCTCACCCGGGATGGCTCATCGCAACGAGGGCCGTCGGTTATGTGACCCTGGACGATTATTCCCCCGGGCGAGGGCGAAGGATTCAGAGTTATGGCAAAGCCCTGGGCGGCGTTATGATCCAGGGTACCGCTCCACGTCCCGCTTCCCAGGCCAGCCTTCGTGGCCGAAGCTGAGTGCTGACCGTCGGAGAGCTGCACGTCAAGCTTGCCCGCGGCATCGGTAGAGCCCACGGTCTGGCCGTCGACCGCTACCTCTGCCCCATCAACCATCTCCCCGGCGGGGTCGGTCACCTGGACGGTGAATTTGAAGACTGTGGCCCCGGCAATGGGTATGGCAAAGCTCTGGGCGGCGTTGTGATCCAACGTGCCACTCCACGTACCGCTGCCCAGACCTGGCTTGGTGGCTGTAGCGGAGTGGGGACCGTCGGCGAGCTGGACTTCAATCTTGCCTGCTGCATCGGTTGATCCCAGAACCTGACCGTCAACTGCTACCTCTGCTCCTTCGACCATCAGGCCCGCAGAATCGGTGACCTGCACGGTGAAAGGATAGCTCTGAGCG
>JAAEEW010000163.1 GCA_013415595.1 Methanosarcinales archaeon
AAGGTACTGCTCCTTGCTGATCTTGTCCGCCTTCTTCTTGTGGCTGGTCTCGGCGTTCTCCTGCAGGTTGGCGTTCTCCTTGGCCTCGAACCCGGTTCCGATGTCGATCAGATGGGCGTCGAAGACCGGGGTCCCCACCCGGGTGCAGATGTTTCGCCATTCCAGGTGATGCCTCTCCAGGAGGATGACGTTCACTATCTCCCGCACCAGTGGCCCGCTCAGGTACTTCACGTTCATCCACCTGATGCGGCGCTCCACCTCCTTGGCAATGTCCTTGGCCTCTTCGTCGGATATGCCGGAAGCTTTATAGAATATCTCCGATAGTTTGGTCTCCTTCAGGAGCTGCTTCACCACCGACTCCCTATCCCAATCCAGCAGGTGCCCGTCTGTGGTCCTGACCTTGGGCATCGTCGATGCCGCAACTCCGGTCAGGGTCTGCTGGACCATTCTGCCGCTCAAAGCGCCTCACCCCCACGCCGTGACAAATTATCTTCGCCTCCTTAAATCGTCAAATATCAAAGGTTATCTTGCTCCATGCTTATCGAGTTTGCCCCGGACCGGGGCCCATAACTTATCCAAAATTCTAAGTCCCCTATTTACGTTATTTGTTCTTAAATTAAACGCTCGTCGCACTCTTACCAGCTTTGTCCATGGGCGGCGCGAAAGTGAATCTCCGATCCTCTCCCGACATGGTACGCCCTGCCGCTCTTGATTTTCAATAAGTGTCGAAGGCCCCTCCTCCGCCGGATGGGGCCGAATCGGTCGGCAACGGCAGGAAACCGAAAAGCTTATATTCGTCGAATGCCGTAGTACGGAGTGGCAAAAGTCGGACTATTCTCATCCCTCCTACATCCGACGACTTTTGCTCCCCTCCTTTTCTATTTCCATCTGAGCCATTAGTCTACTTTAAATAAGACGAATCTCTGGGCTCTATGGGATCGGTATGGTTGAGCTACAAAGCAAGATCTCCTCTTTAGTCCGCGCTCTGGAGGACCTGCGCCTGCACATCGGCAGCCGGGATCTGACCATCGGCGACCAGCACCAAAGCGCCATGCTCTACTTCTCCCTGGCCAACGCCTGTCTGTGCAATCGGGCCGTTCTGCTCTACGGGGGCATGGGGGCCAACAAGACCACCCTGGTCAACCTCCTGGGAAGCGCCTTCATGGACCTGAGCTATCCGGAGGTGGAGAACTTCATGATCTCCGGCCACCCGGAGCAGACCGAGGAGAAGATCATCGGCTTCATCGACCCCCGCCAGTGGACCTCGGGCTCCGGCGGCGAGATCCGGGTGCTGTGGAGCTCCTGGGCCCGGTCACGGTGGAAGGTCATAAACGAGATCAACCGCTTTCCCAGCGGCAAGCAAAACCTGTTCCTGGAGATAATTCAAAAGCAAAAGCTCAGCTATGCCGGACAGGTCCTGGAGCCGGGACCCACCTGTTACTTCGCCACCATGAACCCGGACTTCAGCGCCACCTACCCGGTGGACGAGGCCCTGATGGACCGGATATCGGCCTGCGTGCCCGCCACCCAGCCGGACTTCCTGGGGAGCCTGGCCCTGGGCGAGCGGGTGCGGGAGGTGAGGGACCTGGCAGAAGAGCTTCCCCGGTTCACCCCGCAGGAGCGCGATTCTCTGCCCCGGCTGGTGGCCGGGGTGCCTCTGGGAGGCCTGGCCGAGCTGGCCATCGTCTCTCTCATCCGCGACTTCACCCTCTGCGAGCGGTCCCCGGGCCGGGACAAGACCCAGCTCTCCGGCACCAAGCCCAGCCGGGGGCTGTGCGCCGGGTGCCATTACTTCAACAATCCCGAGGTCTGCTGCTGGCAGGTGGACCAGGGGCTCTCCGACCGGGCCAGGCAGGACCTGAGGGACTTCACCCGGGCCGTGTCCTTCGTGGCCGGGCTGCAAGGCGCCCCCCAGGTGGAGGTCCTGCGGGCCGTGGCCCCTTACGTCATCTGGCACCGTCTGGCGCCCAACCGCTCCCTGGTGGAGCGCCCGCCCTACTACGGAGCCCGCATTCTGCCCTTCATCGCCGACCTGGTGGAGCAAAGCATCAACCGCACGGTCAACGAGCGGGGGGAGATGAACCTGATATTCTCCCGGGCCGTGGACGGCGAGATCTCCCCCCGGCAGGCCATCAAGGAGCTCTCCGGCTACGACGATCCCATCGCCCGCCTGGACTACATCCCCGCCCTGGAGAGGATGGTTTGAGCCTGAAGGGATTCATGGAGGATGCCTACCAGGGGCGGGTGCGACAGGGCCGGCTGAAGAAGGGGGCCAGCGAGCCGGTCCTGAGCATTGAGGATCTGGCCGACCGGGTGGGCAAGCGTCCTGGCAAGCGGGAGGTGGCGGAGCACGCCCCAGCCGACCCCCGCCTACTCTTCCGCCTTCTCCAGTCCCGGCCGGAAGATCCCCGGGGAAAGGCCATCTGGGGGTATCTTACCAGCCTGGCGGCGGAGCGGGCGGAGGGCCCAATCGAGGTGCTGCCCGGGGACTACGCCGGCCTGGAGCTGGAATCAGGGGGCATCGTCGTGGTGGCCGGGGTGGAGGGAGGCCCCCCGGGTGAGCACATCGGAGAGAGGATGTCCGGGGGGAGAATTGTGGTCCGGGGCCAGGCCGGGGACTACCTGGGCCAGGAGATGCAGGGCGGGGGCCTGGTGGCCCAGAGCTGCGGCAACTACGCCTTCCGGAACATGGCCGGAGGCTGGGGGGTGGTGCTGGGCGACGCCGGCCACTACCCCGGCCTGGGGAACCGGGGGGGCAGGATACTGATCCGGGGGAGGGCCGGCGATCGGGCGGGCTGGCTGATGAACGCCGGACGGCTGGTGATCAGGGGCGACGTGGGCGAGTACCTGGGAATGATGATGAAGGGGGGCCAGATCCTGGTGAAGGGCCAGGCCGGCTCCCGGGCGGGCTGGCACATGCGGGGCGGCTCCATCTCCGCGGCCAAAGGCGGCCCGGAGTCAGGAGAGGAAGGAGGGGATGTGCTTGGCCGGATCCTGGGAAGAACGGGCCATTGAGATCTGGGAGCAGTCCCGGTCCAACTGGCACTGGCCCCAGCTTCCTGCCCCCGTTTTGGGCCCGGAATCCTCCGGCGAGTTTCCGTTCCGGAACTACCAGATCGTGGTCAGCCGGGACTGGCTGGAGCAGGACCTTCTCCTGGAAAACCTGTTCGACCACCTCATCGTGCACTACATCTTCTGCCCCCGCTCTCTGGAGCAGGCGGGGAGCCTGGCCCTCTCTGCCCTGAGGGGCCTGTGCGACGGCGACGTCTCCCTGGCCCGGCGGCTGGTGAACATATTCTCCGACGTTGTGGTGGACACCTTCCGCCTGGAGCGAAGCGCTGAGGACGAGGACAAGGTCCTCCTGGGCTGGATCGCCCTGGCCGAGGGGGCCGGGGAGGACCTCTCTGCCATGGACCGGGTGGTGGTGGGATTCCTGGGCCGGTACTGGGGGGTGGAGCTGAATGGCTGCGCCCTGCCGGAGGTGGACCTGCTGCAGGAGGTCTTCGCCCCGGGGGTGAGGGACCGGGGGATCTGGCCCCGGCAGTGCCAGCAGATGGCCAGGATACTGGCCCCCCTGGAGCCGGGCGTTCTGGGGGAGGACAGCCTGAGGACGGTGGACGGACTGATGGGCAACGCCAGGGCCGCCCCTCTGGCTGGCCTGGCCGCCAGCCTGGAGCCCACGGAGTACCACCGGGCCCTGCAGGTGCTGGGATTGCAGGGGGACCTGAAGCGCTGGTACCGGGACCAGGGGTACGGCATCGAGATCCGGGCCCGGGGACGGCGGCGGATCAGCTCCCACCCGTCGGGCGCGGCTCGCTGGCGGCTGGCCGATCCTCTCTCTGAGCTGGACGTCAACTACTCCCTCAGCCTGAGCCCCCGGCTGATTCCGGGGATGACCACCTACAAGCGGGATCGAGAGAGCTGCGTCATGGCCGGCGGCAGGGAGAAAATCCCTGATCTGTTGCTGGTCCTGGACAGCAGCCGATCCATGGACGGCCACTCCCTGAACACCAGGACCCACTGCGCCACCCTGGCCGCCTTCAAGGCCCTGCAGTTTGCCCACGGCCAGGGGGCGGAGGTGGCGGCCATCAACTTCAGCGACCGGTACCTGGACCAGCCCTGGACCAGAGACCTGGGAAGGGTGGAGGACGTGCTGGTGGAGTACCTTGGCAGCCGGACCCACATCCCCGGGGAGAGGATGCTGGAGCTGGCCGGGGAGAGGAAGGGCTGCCTGGTGCTGTGCATCACCGACACCCACATCCAGAACCTGTACACGGAGTGGGACTATCTGCAGGAGATGTGCGGGCAGTCCAGCTTCGTCCTGTTCTGCATCGACCAGGCCAACCGGGACCGGCA
>JAAEEW010000164.1 GCA_013415595.1 Methanosarcinales archaeon
GATCGCAGGTATGAAGCTACGGGCCGTGATCGCCGACCACCACCGGCCGGCGTCGGCCGACGGTAGCAGCAGGGATAGCATCGTGGCCCACATCAATCCCCACCTGGCAGGGGCAGACGGAGCCACCCAGCTCAGCGGCAGCGGGGCGGCCTTCCTCCTGGCCAGGGCCCTCTCATCCGGTCCGTCTTCCTCCCCCTCCACCGGCCAGGACAACGACGACCTCTCCGCCCTGGCGGTGGTGGGCGCGGTGGGCGATCTCCAGGACCTGGCCAGCGGCCGCTTGCTTGGCATCAACCGCAGGCTGCTGGATATCGGATCGTCCACCGGAGTGCTGTCCTTCGGCCCCGACCTGAAGCTTTTTGGACGTCAGACCAGGCCGGTCTTCAAGATGCTGGAGTACTCCCAGGACCCCTACATCCCCGGGCTATCGGGAAACGAGGACGCCTGCATATCATTCCTCCGCGACCTGGGGCTCCGCCTGGGCGGGGAGCGCTGGCGGCGCTGGATCGACCTGAACCAGGAAGAGAAGTCCCGCATCGTCTCCGCCCTGATGAGAGAGGGGCTGAAATCGGGGCTTGCCGCCCCCCAGCTGGAGCGGCTGGTAGGGGAGGTCTACACCCTGCTCCGGGAGGGGGAGGGAACCGAGCTTAGGGACGCCAGCGAGTTCTCCACCCTGCTGAACGCCACCGCCCGCTACGGCCACTCCCGGATCGGCCTGCAGGTGTGCATGGGAGACCGGGGCAGCTCCTTCGAGGAGGCCCAGACGCTGCTTAACGAGCACCGCAAGAACCTGGTGGAGGGACTGAAGCTGGTCCGGGATAGAGGCATAGTGAGCCTCCCC
The DNA here is from genome assembly GCA_013415595.1 of Methanosarcinales archaeon. Classification (GTDB taxonomy): domain Archaea; phylum Halobacteriota; class Methanosarcinia; order Methanotrichales; family Methanotrichaceae; genus JAAEEW01. Next base: position 842 of record JAAEEW010000164.1, read on the forward strand.
CACATTCAGTACTTCGACGCCGGAGACGCCATTTTGGACACCATCGTGGGCATCGTGGCCGGGATGAGCTTTCAGATGGGAGATCGCTCCAAGCCCATCCTGGCCTTCGCCCGGGCCACAGACGGCTCCCTCAAGGTCTCCGCCCGGGGGACCCAGAACCTGGTTCGGGCCGGGCTCAACCTGGCGGAGGCATTGTCCACCTCGGCCAGGGCCCTGGGGGGAGTGGGCGGAGGACACAACGTGGCCGCCGGAGCCACCATTCCCCCCGCCAGCCGGGAGGAGTTCCTGAGGCTGGTGGACGAGATGGTGGGCGGACAGATGGCCCGCAAGAAGAGGTGAAGCGGCTGGCAGTGGAGGATGCCGTCAGGCAGGGCTGTCCCCCCCCTGGCGGCCGAAGTCCAGGCCCCTGGTCAGAGCGCAGCGGTGCTGCCGATCGTCTTCGATTCTAAAACCGGGCAGGGATGCCGGTTGGAGGAGAGATATCCCCCGTCAGCCAGCGCCATCTCTTTCGCCAGATCCTGTAAATCCTTAAAAACTTAAAATCAGGGGTCCCGGAGCGAGCGCGCAGCTCAGACCGGCCCCAGGAACCCGAAGTACCTTCCGTACATGCGGTCTTTGGCCACCTTGATGTGCTCGTCCAGGGTGAAGTTGCCGATGAACATGTGAGTGACCAGGGCCATCTCCTCCTTGGGCTCGTCGCCTTCATCGTCGTAGACCACGTAGCCCATTCTGCCGATGCCGGTGAAGTTGGCGTTGATCACGATCTCCGACCAGTCGGGAAAGGCCCTCAGGTCGGTCCGGGTGGAGAGGCGGCTACAGCTTTCGAACTCTTTGTAGGCGCTCATGCTCAGGTTGTAGTTGTCGTAGTACATGCTCTCCCGGAACTTCTGGTCGTAGGAGAAGAGGTGAGCCCGGGGATCGCTCTTGGATCCGAGGTGCATGACAGGCATGTCCATGACGGCGCTGGCGGATGCGATCCATCCGGCCAGGAACAGCAGGAACAATGCCGCCACGAATCCTTTCATAAGAGCACTTCCTCCATAGCCCCCTATAATCCTTCCGATAACAGGTACTCCTCGGTCAACTCCCCGTTGAAAACGGTGCTGGCCGGACCTTCCAGGAAGGCCCTGTCACCCTCAAAATAAACCATCAGCGGTCCGCCCTTTGTCCTGACCAAAACCCTGTTCCCGACGTGTCCCAGCCTGCGGGCTACAGCCGCGCTGGCCACGGCCCCGGTGCCGCAGGAGAAGGTCTCTCCCTCCACCCCGCGCTCGAAGGTCCGGACCCGAAGGTCGCTTCCCAGGCAGACGAAGTTCACGTTGGTCCCCTGGGGGAAGGTCTGATGATGCCTGATTCCCGGGGCCACCTCCATTATCGGCAGCTCGGGGTCATCCACGAAGACCACGGCGTGGGGAACTCCGGTGTTCACCGCCGAGACCTCCAGGCCCTCCAGCCTCACCTTCAACAGCTCGCCGTTGCCGGCCGCGGGAATCGAGCGGCGGTCGAACCTGGGAACTCCCATCTCCACCTTGGCCCAGAAGGTCCCGCCCTCCATTCGCACCTGCACAGGGAGGACTCCGGCCAGGGTCTCCACCTGGAAGCTCTCGGCCACGTATCCACTGTCCCAGGCATACTTGGCCAGGCAGCGAATCCCGTTGCCGCACATCTCAGCCTCCGAGCCGTCGGGCTGCAGGAGCCTCATGCCCACTTCTGCCTGGCTGCTGGAGGTCAGGAAGAGCACGCCGTCAGCGCCAATCCCGAAGTTGCGGTTGCACAGCTTCATGGCCAGAGAGATCTTCTTCTCCTCTGGCACCAGGGAGCAGCTCATTTCGTCGATGAGTATGAAGTCGTTGCCGTTTCCGTGAAGCTTGGAAAATCTCAGGGACCGGGGCCCGAATCGATCCTCCAGCATCTCTGTATCCGTCGTCTCGTCCAGCTTTAGTTTATATACCATATGCAGATATTCCCTTTGGTCCCGTGGTGGTGATAATATTAAACCCATTCTACAGGTTGCCATGGATCTGCTTGAGCTCGATCGGGCAATCCAGATATCAAAAGAGGCAGTGGCCGGGGGAGCGGACTGGATAGAGGCCGGCACTCCCCTCATCAAGAGCGAGGGCATGAACGCCGTTCGCGAGATGCACAAAGCCCTGCCCGGAATCAAGATCATCGCAGATATGAAGACCGTGGACACCGGTGCCATGGAGGTGGAGATGGCGGCCAAGGCCGGAGCGGACATAGTGGCAATGCTTGCCATCTCCGACGACTCGACCATCGAGGACGCCCTTCGAGCTGCCCGGAAATACGGCGTCAAGATCATGATGGACCTGCTGACCACTCCCGATCCGGTGGAGCGGTCCAGGGAGCTGGAGAAGCTGGGAGTGGACTACATCTGCGTCCACGTGGGGATAGACCAGCAGATGACCGGCCGAAGCACCATCGACTTCCTGAAGCTGATATTAAACGAGGTCAATATCCCGGTGGCCGCCGCCGGAGGCATAGACGCCTCTTCCGGAGCGGAGGCCATCGCCAGCGGGGCGTCCATCGTAATCGTGGGCGGAAACATCACCCGCACTCCCGACGTCACCGCCTCGGCCAGGCTCATCCGGGAGGCCATCGATCGCCCCGGGGATGTGGCCTATTCCAGAAAGAGCATGGAGGAGGAGCTGATGGCCATCTTCCGGGAGGTCTCTACCCCCAACATATCCGACGCCATGCACCGCAAGGGAGCCATGCGCGAGATATCCCCCATAAATCCGGGGACGAAGATGGTGGGCAAGGCCATAACCGTGCAGACCTACCAGGGCGACTGGGCCAAGCCGGTGGAGGCCATCGACGAGGGCGGCCCGGGAGACGTCATCGTCATCTACAACGGCAGCCGGCACGTAGCTCCCTGGGGGGGGCTGGCCACCCTGAGCTGCAAGCAGAAGGGCATCGAGGGCGTAGTGGTGGACGGTGCAGTGAGAGACGTGGACGAGGTCCGGAAGATGAACTATCCCCTCTTCGCCAGCGCCGTCATTCCCAACGCCGGAGAGCCCAAGGGCATGGGGGAGATCAACGCCGAGATAACCTGCGGCGGCCAGACGGTCCGGCCCGGCGACTACATAATAGGAGACGACTGCGGAGTGGTGGTGGTCCCCAGGGAGAGGGCCTACGAGATCGCCCGGAGGGCCAAAGAGGTGGAGAAGAACGAGAGCAGGCTCTATGAGGAGATCTCCCGGGGAAGCACCCTATCCCAGGTGGCCAGGCTCAAGAAATGGGAGAAGGTTTGAAATACCTTGGCAGTTGCCCCGTAACATCTCGATAAACGATAAGGCGTAAATATAGTGAACGTGGTTCTGCGTGCGAGGAGGGTTCTATGGATCTGGAGAACCTCATTACAAAACTTACAGATGATAATTCCAAGCGGCTGATGGTGATACCGCTGGCAGTTCTGGCAGTGGCCCTGCTGGTCATGGGCTGGAACTTCGCCACCACCGGCTCGCCAGTCAATCTGGGTATAGAATTTACTGGCGGCACATTGGTGACCATTCCTGCTACCGAGAGTTCCGACGCAGTGGCAAAATTCCTGGAAGGCTATCCGGTAATTGAGATACGAGAGGTCGGAAGCAGATACATGGTCCAGATGGGCTCCATGGACGAAGAGGCCTACAGCGAGCTGGCCAAGAAGGTGAACGTCCAGTACAGCGATGCAGAGATCAGGTACATGGGACCGGTCTACAGCAAGCTGCTCCAGAAGGACGCCATGAGGTACGTGCCCATATCCTTCGTGCTCATGGCCATAGTGGTCTTCGCCATCTTCCGAAAGCCATTCGTCTCAGGAATAATCGTGCTCTGTGCCCTTTCCGACATACTCATTGCCGCGGGCCTCAGCACGGCGGTGGGAGTCAAGCTATCCCTGGGGACGGTGGCCGCCCTTCTCATGCTGATAGGTTACTCCGTGGACACCGACATCCTCCTCTCGGTAAGGGTAATCAAGAGGAAAGGACTGCTGGACGAGAAGGTCAGGGGTGCCATAGGCACGGGAGTGATAATGACCGCCTCCACCCTTTCGGCGGTAATCGCCCTCATGCTGGTCTCCACAATTCTGTACTACATATCTCCGTCCTTCACCAGAATCGATATTCTGGCGGACATTTCCACGGTTCTGTTCTTCGGACTTCTGGCTGATATGATGAACACCTGGATCACCAACGTCCAGGCTCTCAAATGGTACATGGCCCGACCGAGGGCGGCAGTCAGGAGGCGGAGAAGATGAAGATAACCCGAGATCCAAGAGTCATCATTTACCTGGTGGCTGTGGCCATAGCCCTGATACTCATCGCGCCGCTGCCCACAGAGGACGGCCTGCAGTCCCGGCTTAGATACGGCCTGGACCTGGAGGGCGGCTCCTGGCTGCAACTGCAGCTTGAAGGGGCCATCGTGCAACTGGACGTCGATCCGTCCAGGATTCTGGAGTGGGAGTTCGGCCAGTCGGGAACGGTGACCGGCGTAGAGAAGAGAGACACCGGCTTCATAGTCTCCATGACCGGCAAGGTTCCCTCAACCCTCCCCGACGACCTGGGATACCCGTCATCGAGGATGGTGGAAAGGGGCAATGCCACCAGAATAACCGTGCCCTCGTCCTCCGAGGGAGTGATAATCAACTACCTGAAGTCCCAGCTGGATGCGGACATCAAGGTAGTGGGCGTGGAGCCCATCCGCTACGAGATCCGGACCAACGTCACCCGTGAATCCCTGGACGCCATCCTGGCCCCGGTGGGCGGAAGCGTGGTCGCCGGCGAGGAGGGCTTCGTTGAGGGAGTCACATCGGAGACCGTGGACGAGACCAAGCAGGTCCTGGACAAGAAGCTCAACCGTCTGGGTCTGCAGGACATCAAGGTCCGCATCGTCGGCACCCAGTTCATTCTGATCGACCTGGCCGGCGTGGACGTGGACACCGCGGAGAACATCGTGGGCAAGCCCGGCAAGTTCGAGATCAGGGTCCAGACCGGCGACAACGAGAGCCGGCACATAGTCTACGGCGACGCCGTGGTCTCGGTAGATCTCCCCTCCGGCGACAGAACCGGCAGGTGGGGAGTGCCCTTCGTTCTCTCCGAGGACGGTGCTCAGACCTTCCAGAGAGTGGTCAAGGAAGAAGGGGCCACCCGCAACCCCCAGGCTCATGAGATATCCATGTACCTGGACAAGGACATGATCTTCAGCGCCCCCCTGGCCCCGGAGCTGGCTTCGGCTCTGGACAAGTCCCCCATGAGAAACCTGGTGGCCCAGGTGGGTGGAGGAGAAGAGGGCTCTCAGAGGGCCAAGGAGCTGTACATCCACCTCCGTGAAGGTGCTCTGCCGGTCAACGTCAAGGTCATCGGGTCCGGCCAGGTGACGGCGGCCCTGGGATCCCAGTTCAAGACCCAGGTGGCCATCGCCGGAATCATAGCCATCCTGGCAGTGGCCCTGATGATCTACTACCGCTACCGGGAGAAGAAGATCGTACTGCCCATGATTGCCACCTCCTTCAGCGAGGTCATCATGATGCTCGGCATCTGGGCGGCCATGGGCTGGCAACTGGACCTGGCCTCCATAGCAGGCATCATAATGGTGCTCGGAACCGGAGTGGACCATCTGGTGATAATCACCGATGAGCTTCTCCGGGGAGAGAAGGTCAAGACCTCCGCCGTGGACACCGAGGGCAAGGGCGTGGTCCTTACCGGCAAGGTCTATCTGGCCCGTCTGTCCAGGGCCTTCTACATCATCATGGGTGCGGCCCTGACTACGGTTGCGGCCATGCTGCCCCTGCTGAAGATGGGCTTTGGTGCGCTCACCGGCTTCGCGCTGATCATCATCATCGGCGTCGTAATCGGCGTGGGAATCGCCAGGCCCGCCTACGGCAGAATCGTGGGATACATTCTGGGAGAGGACTAAAAAAGTCCCTCTCCTCCCCCAGACGCTTCTTTTTTTAAAAAGTTGTTTTCTTGATTCGAAATCTATTTAAAATAGCAGGCCCCGCATTGGTTCGGGGAAAATGGGGTGACATAAAA
>JAAEEW010000165.1 GCA_013415595.1 Methanosarcinales archaeon
GAAGCGAATGGGGATTCCCTGATGAAAGACCGCCTGACAAAAGACAACCTGACAAAAGACGGGCTGACAAGAGATGCCTCGAAGAAGACTGCCAATCGCCCTTCCCCTGACGAATGGGAGGGGACCTGGGCGGAGGAGCTGGATTGCTACCTCCTTGTCTGGAGGTCGGGGCGCCTCATCCGGCAGATCAGGCTCAGCCCGACGCCCCCCGCCCGGCCCTCAGAGGTCGCCCTGGCCATCCTGGACTTCCTGCGAGGCGGCCCCTGTCCGGACCTGGAGCCGGACCTATCGGCGCTCACCCCCTTCCAGCGGGAGGTCCTGAACGCGGTGAGGGAGATACCACGGGGGAGCACCCTGACCTACGGCCAGGTGGCTTCCCTGGTGGGCCGCCCGGGGGCCGGCAGGGCCGTGGGAGGAGCCCTGGCCGCCAACCCCCACCCCATCCTCATCCCCTGCCACCGGGTGGTCTCCAGCAAGGGCCCGGGCGGCTTTGGCTACGGCCCGGCCCTGAAGGAGAAGCTCCTCAGCCTGGAGGGCGTCGGCGGGGGCCTGGATGGCCGCCGGGGCCGGATCTGGAGATGGGGGCCATGATCGACTCCTCAAGGCCGTCCCGGACGGCATTGGCATGCAGATGGGCCAGGCGGCAGGGCTCGGGAAGCTTGTGATCCTTCAGAAACATCCTGGCCGCCTCCAGGGCAGACTCCGGGGATATGCGGTGCCCGGGGGCCACAACGATTGGCCGGCACCCTTTTTTCGACTGCAGGACGTATCCGGCCACCCGATCACGGCAGCAGAGGGGCGACGCATCCCCCACCCCCTGCAGGGGCTCGTGCTCCCCGCACAGCACCCACTTGCTGATGCCGATGGTGGGCAGGTCCATCAGCACCCCTATCATGCTGGCCAGCCCGGCGCCCCGGGGATGGTTGACCCCGCAGCCGTCCACGAAGAGCAGGGTGGGCTGGATGGAGAGGGCCCTGGCCGCCCGGACGGCCGCCGGCCCCTCCCGGAAGAAGAGCAGGCCGGGGACGTAGGGGTGGCAGGCGGCCATGACGCTGTGAGACTTCATAAGACGGCCCCCGGCCCCTGCCACGCAGCCGGAGACCACCAGCTCCCGGCCGGGCGCTTCCAGGAAAGCCTGGTCCACCCCGGCGGGAAGCTCCAGAGAAAAGTCGTCCTCCAGGATCACTCTGCGGGCAATCTTCCTTTGCACCAGATACAGACGATCGCTGCCGGATTCCAGGAACAGCCCGACCCCTGCCTTCTCTTTCACCCCTGCGTTCTCTCTCACTTCCCCTTGGAGGCGTGGGCCTGCTTCAGGTTGATGGATAGCTCTCCGATGTTGTTGATGTAATCCAGTATCCTCTCGATGCTGCTGGAGACCACCAGCTTGACCATCATCTCCTGATTGTCATTGCCTTTGGTGGAGTTGGCCATCTGCAGGGCCAGGGTCCTTATCTCCGCAGTCTGGCTGATGATCTCGTTGGCCTCGTCCGAGTTCTGCTTGATCAGGGCAGAGATGGACTTGTCGATCAGCCCCTCCAGGATGGGCTCCAGCCTCTTCAGCTCCATGGCCATGGCCTCCGGGAGGGCCACCTCCCATCTCTCCGCCACCTGGGCGATGGTATAGGCGTGATCGGCCACCCTTTCCAGGTTGGAGGCGGCCTGGGTGTAACAAAAAGCAGTTATGGGGTCCAGGGAATCCTGCTTGATGGCCCCGCCCCTCAGAATCTCGATGAACTGCTTGAGGATCAGCAGGTTGAGGCGGTCCACGTCGTCGTCCCTCTGCAAGACGTCCATGGCGATCTCCCGGTCCCCTTCCACCAGGGCGTTTATGGAGTCCTGGATCATGGACTTGACCATGGTCCTGATGCGGCGCAAAGCCCTTTCCGCCTGCAGCTCGTCGGAGCTGAGCAGGTCGTGGATGATGATCTTGTTGCCCGTCTCCTCCAGTATCTCCGGGCCGATCAGCTTTTGCACGATCTGATGGACGTCCTTCTTCTGGACGGAGGACATGCGGGAGGAGACCACTTCCACCGTTCGGTAGCCGGATACGTAACAGCCGATCAGATCTCTGATCAGGGGCTCGCCGGACTTGTCTCCTATGTCCAGGATCAAATTGAGGTCCCTATCGGAGCGGTCCGGGGTCAGGATGATGGCTCCGTTGTCGCTCTGGTCGATGTAGATAATGGACCCGGCCTGGATGCCGTTCTTGGTGGCCCAGCTCTTTGGCAGCGAGACGATGAATGTGGACTTCCCGGTCCTCTGTACCTTTCTGGTTTCCATGAATATCCGGCTCTCAATCTTGGTGGGGGCTTTAATCAATCATTTCTCTTAAAGCCATGACTATTGGCATCTGACTACTGACATTACTGAGGAGAGAGCGGCCCTTTCAGTTCAGATGCTCCCTCTTGGCCTCGATCATGTAAATAATACTCTCACATATATTGCAAATGTGATCTCCGATCCGCTCCAGGTGCCTGTTGGCCAGGAGCATGGAGGTGGCGTCGTCTATGACCACCGGATTCTCGGCGATGATCTTCAGGAGGTTGTCCCTGACCCTAACGTAAAGGCTGTCGATCTCGTAGTCCCACTTGGTGGCCTGGCGAGCCAGGTCGGCATCGTTCTCCTCCAGAGCCCTGGACGCCAGGGATAGCATCATCCTGGCCACCTCCCCCATCCGGGGAATGTCCACCAGCTTCTTTACGTGGACCTTGTTCCGGGACTGGATGGTTATCCTGGCCAGGTCCACCGCCATATCGCCGATCCTCTCCAGGTCGATCCCTATCTTGATGATGGCGATTATCAGCCGCAGATCCTTGGCCATGGGCTGCTGCAGCGCCAGAAGCTCCATGCATTTGTTCTCCAGCTTCAAGCTCAGGTCGTCCACCACGTGGTCTTCCTGAATGACCCCCCTGGCAATCTCCACGTCGAAGGACGAAAGGGCCTCCAGAGAGTTGCCTATGGCTGCATCCACCCTGGTGACCAGCTCCTCGGTCATGGTCTTCAGATCAGCCAGGTCATTGTGATAACGTTGCCTGTAAGGATTCATTCAATTCCCCCACTCACCCAAACCTTCCGGTGATGTAATCCTCGGTATTTTTCTCCCTCGGCATCTCGAAGATCTGCTTGGTCTCCCCAAACTCAATCATCTCTCCCAGGAGGAAGTATGCAGTATAATCTGAGACCCTGGCAGCCTGTTGCATGTTGTGGGTCACGATGATCTGGGTATATTTGTCCTTCAGCTCCTCCATCAGCCCCTCGATCTTGGAGGTGGAGATGGGGTCCAGAGCGCTGCAGGGCTCGTCGAAGAGTATGACGTCCGGCTTCATGGCCAGAGCCCGGGCAATGCACAGCCGCTGCTGCTGGCCGCCGCTGAGGCCCATGGCCGGCTGGTCCAGCCGATCGCTGACCTCTCCCCACAGAGCCGAGTCCTTCAGGCTCTTCTCCACTATGTGGTCCACGTTCCTCATGCCGTGCAGCCGGGGGCCGTAGGCTATGTTGTCGTGGATGGACATGGGGAAGGGGTTGGGCTTCTGGAAGACCATTCCGATCTTCTTTCGCAGCTCTACCACGTCCACGCTCCTGTCGTAGATGTTCCTGTCCTCGTAGAGAACCTGCCCCTCAATGCGAACGTTATCGATCAGGTCGTTCATCCGGTTTATGCAGCGGATGAATGTGGATTTGCCGCAGCCCGACGGCCCGATCAGTGCCGTTATCTTCTTCTCCGGGATGCCCAGGCTGATGTCTTTTAGAGCCAGCTTCTCTCCGTACCACAAATTCAGGTTCCTGGATTCGATCTTGAAGCCCACTAATAGGCACCTCCTGACCCTAAACCTGACCCAAAGCGGCCAGAGATCCGATGGCTAGAGCCCTGACCTGGATTATATAGACTGGTCTGAATTACAGCGTTCATGTTTCCCACTCGCGCGCTCTGACGCCACTGCCATGCTTTTAAATTCCGAATGGACCCCCGATCCCCCTGATCATAAATTCCAGCTGACATCTTACGGCACTGGCATTTTATCGAGCCGCCCATATAGATGGTGTTAAAGAGGTCCATATATAGCACTTTCCTATCTCCTCCCCCTACATATATACATGGGCCGCGGGGCTTCAGGCGGCCCATTGGTGGAAATATTTATATAGAACTTTAAACTGCTTAAACGCAAAAAATGTCGGGGAGGACTCGATTTGGCTGGTTTGAGTGGCTATCCAGTGATTGTGGTCAAAGAAGGACAAAAACGCGAGGCTGGGAAAGATGCACAGCATAAGAACATAATGGCTGCCAGGGCGGTGGCCGATGCTGTGAGAACCACCCTTGGTCCCAAGGGCATGGATAAAATGTTGGTCAGCAACACCGGTGACGTCACCGTGACCAACGACGGGGCCACCATTCTCTGGGAGCTGGAGATTGAGCATCCGGTGGCGAAGATGATCGTTGAAGTGGCCAGGGCTCAGGACGACGAGGTAGGCGACGGCACCACCACGGCAGTGATCATAGCCGGGGAGCTTCTCAAGAAGGCTGAGGCCCTTTTAGACCGGGGCATCCACCCCACCATAATCGTCCAGGGGTACAGGCAAGCAGCAGTACGGGCTAAAGAGGTTCTGGAGAACATGGCCATGGACATCTCCTCGGAAGACCGGGAGATGCTGGCCAAGATCGCCCAGACGGCCATGACCGGAAAGGGAATCGAGGTGCTCAAGGACGAGCTGTCCAGGATCTGCGTGGACGCCGCCATCGCCGTGCAGGAGCAGGGCAAGGTGGACGTGGAGCGCCGGATCAAGATGGTGAAGATCGTCGGCGGCTCGCTGAAGGACACCACCTTCAACCAGGGCGTAGTCCTGGAGAAGGAGCGGCTCAACCCCTCCATGCCCCGCAAGGTGAAGGGCGCACAGATCGCCCTCTTCGACGGCACCCTGGAGCTCAAGAAACTTGGCACCGACGCCAAGATCTCCATCAAGGACGTTGAAGGATTGCAGGGATTCCGCCAGGGCGAGGAGAAGGTTTTGGAGGAGCAGGTGGAGGCCATCGCCAGCTCCGGAGCCAACGTCCTGTTCTGCACCAAGGGAATCGGCAACACCGCCTCTCACTTCCTGGCCAAGAGTGGCATTCTGGCCACCCGCCGGATCAAGGACGAGGACATGAAGAGGCTCTCTCTGGCCACCGGCGGAAAGGTGGTAGGCGACATAATGCAGATCACCGCCCAGGACCTGGGCCAGGCCGAGCTGGTGGAGGAGCGAAAGGTGGGCGAGGAGCACATGATCTTCGTCGAGGGCTGCCTGAATCCAAAGGCCGTCTCCATAATCTTCCACGGCGGGTCCGAAGTCTTCCTGGGCGAGATCGAGCGAGCCTTTGAGGACGCCCTGTACGTGGTCTCCTCAGTGCTGGAGTTCGGCACCATCGTTCCCGGCGGAGGGGCCCCCGAGGTGGAGGTGGCCGAGGCCATTCGCAACTATTCTTCGACCCTCAGCGGACGGGAGCAGCTTGCCGTTTCCGCGTTCGCCGAGGCCATGGAGTCCATACCCAGAATCCTGGCCGATAACGCCGGACTGGACGCCATCAACGTGCTGGTGGGGCTCCGGACCGCCCACGGAGGCGGCCAGAGGTCCGCCGGGGTGGACGTGATGACCGGCGAGCCTACAGACATGCTGGCCAAGGGCGTGGTAGAGCCCCTGCAGGTCAAGGTTCAGGCCATCAAGTCCGCCACCGAGGCTGCCACCATGGTTCTGAGGGTGGACCACGTCATCGCCGCCAAGAAGGAACCGCTCACTCCCAAGCCGGGGCAAAGTCCCCACGATTATACCAGGCCGGGCTTCTGAAGCCCGCCCTGATCCCCTCCCTACATGACCTTTATGGATACGTTGAGGTACCACCGAAGAGGGATGGACACCATGGCCGAGGAGGATGGAGAGCTGGAATGTGAAGAGGAATCGGTCGGTGAAGAGGCCGATGACGCTTCGGCCAGGCTGGAAAAAGAGCTGGAAGAGGCGAAGTGCCTGGCCGACGAGCGGCTGGACCAGCTCAAGAGGTGCCGGGCCGAGTTGGAGAACGTCATGAAGATGGCGGCCAGGGACCGGGAAGAGAACATCAAGTTCGCCTCTCAGAGGCTGATTTCCAGGCTGCTGGGCTTTCTGGACAGCATGGAGCAAGCGTCCAAGCACGACCAGGGGGTGAAGCTCCTCAATTTGCAGCTTCTGGCCATCCTGGAGGGCGAGGGACTGGTGCCCATCGAGGCGGAAGGCAAGCCCTTCGACCCCTACCGGCACGAAGCTCTGATGCAGGTGGAATCCGGCGAGCTGGCCGAGAATACGGTGGCCCAGGAGCTATCGCGGGGCTACATCCTCAACAACCGGGTGCTTCGCACATCCAAGGTCGCTGTGGTGAAAAAAAGATAGCATTAAATGATTATAACGGATCAGTTTGTTAATGTTCATGGAGATGGTAACTTGTCAAAGATCATAGGCATAGATTTGGGGACCAGCAATTCTGCAGCTGCGGTGCTGGTAGGCGGCAGGCCTGTCATCATTCCCAGCGCCGAGGGTACCAGTCTAGGAGGAAAGGCCTTCCCGTCTTACGTGGCCGTGACCAGAGAAGGTCAGGTCCTGGTGGGAGAGCCGGCCAAAAGGCAGTCCGTAACCAACGCTGAGGGTACCATCACCGGCATCAAGAGAAAGATGGGCACTGACTTCAAGGTCAAAGTCTTCGGCAAGGAGTACACCCCGGAGGAGATCTCCGCCCACATCCTGAGGAAGATCAGACAGGACTCGGAGACCTACCTGGGGGAGAAGGTGGAGAAGGCAGTGATCACCGTGCCCGCCTACTTCAACGACAATCAGAGACAGGCTACCAAGGACGCAGGTACCATAGCCGGGCTGGAGGTAGTGAGGATAATCAACGAGCCGACGGCAGCGGCTCTGGCC
>JAAEEW010000166.1 GCA_013415595.1 Methanosarcinales archaeon
ACGACCTCAGTTGCGTTCTCAGCTTCGACGACCTCAGTTGCGTTCTCAGCTTCAACGACCTCAGTTGCGTTCTCAGCTTCGACGACCTCGGTTACGTTCTCAGCCTCAACGACCTCAGTTGCGTTCTCGGCTTCAATGGCCTCCAGAGCGGTGGCATTATTCTCGGTAATGTTAGTGTCATTTTGCAGGGTATCGTTGGTCAGGTTGGTGGCGTTGATGATATCAGCGCTTGAGTCTGCATCTTCGCTGTCCTGCGAAACGGCTACGCCCCAGGATAGGGCGACGAGAACCGCCAGCAGCATCAGCTTCAGTATGCAGGAGCTTGAAGTATTCATATGTTCAATCTCCCTTAATTCTATTATCTAAAAAATAAGATCACTGACTAAATTTAAATCTTTCTTTAGAATGGATTGACGATAGTGTGAGCCTGGGAAAGATTATTTGAAAAATTCTAATGCAATAAATTTTGTAAAAATATTAAAAAAAGTAATTGTGGTTTTTTCGGGCGTTCTCTCAGGGCATCAGGACGGCGTCGATTACGTGAATAACGCCGTTGCTGCACTCGATATCAGCCTCCGTCACCATGGCCTCGTTGACCATGACCCCCTCCTCAGTGATGCTGATGGTGAGATTGTCTCCCTGCAGGGTGGGAATGGTCATGCCGTCAGAGAGGTCCGCGGACATGACTGCCCCTTCTGCCACATGGAACTTCAGCACCGTGCCCAGGGCTTCCGTGTCGTTCATAAGACTTTCCAGCTCTCCTTCCGGCAGCATATCAAATGCCTCGTTTGTGGGAGCGAACACCGTAAAGGGCCCTTCCGCACTGAGAGCGTCTGCCAGCTCAGCAGTCTCGATGGCCGTGACCAGTGTGGAGAGGTTCTCGTCCGCCATGGCGGTCTCCACGATATTCACCATCTCCGGCTCTGCAGCTTCCGATTCGTCAGCGCTTTCCTCGGTATACCCGGCCATGCCCAGGCTCACCAGGGCCAGGGCAAGGATTAATCCAAAAATTAATTTTTTAGCCATTTGAAAATCACCTCCGATGTGAGGCCATATTAACTTTAGAAATTAATTCCAGTTAAGCCTTTCTAATCAATAATACTGTTAAATTGGCCCCGGGCCTGGTATGGCCAAAAGGCGGAAACGACGGCCTTCAGAGCCTCCGGCGGGCCCTGCAGCCGTCCACGAACTCCCGGAAGGGGTGGGAGTAGAAGTGAGCGTGGAGGTACCCGCCCAGAGAGTTGTGCTCCACCAGCCCGTCCCGGCCCTCCATTATCCCCTTGCCCCGCCTGAGCCGGTAGGCAAAGTTGGCGTCGCGATCCACCTCCACCCGGGAGTAGTGGAACTCGTGGCCCCGCAGGGTGGAGCCGACGGCAGCCACCGGATTATGGGCCACCGCCTCCGCCTCCACGTATCCCAGGGCCTGCAGCTTTTTGGTCATGATGGTGGTGGCGGGCAGTATCCCGGCCATCTCAAAGCTCCTCTCCTCCAGCACCACCTCCCGGCCCATGTACATCAGCCCGCCGCACTCCCCGTAGACAGGCATGTCTTCCTGGGCGGCCTCCCTGATCTGGATCCGGCAGGCTCCGGCCTCCAGGGCGGCGGCGTGAAGCTCCGGATAGCCCCCGCCCAGGTAGACGCCGTCCACGTCCGGCAGACGGTCGTGCAGGGGGCTGAAGGGCACCACCTCCGCCCCCAGGCGGCGCAACATCTGGATATTATCGTAGTAGTAAAAGCAGAAGGCCTCGTCCATGGCCACTCCGATTCGAACCCCCCCTCCGGACTGCAGGGGGTCCTCTTGCTCCAGGACGTTCTGGGGGAGGGGGGCCTCCAGCTCCAGCATCCGGTCCAGGTCCACGTTCTCCTCGATGAAGCCGGAGAGGGCCTCCAGGTCGTGCCGGGACTCAAAGGCCATCTCCAGGCCCAGATGACGGCTCTTCAGGGAGATCTCCGGCCGGCGGGGGAGAAAGCCCAGGACGGGCACCCCCAGGGGCTCCAGTGCCTCCTGCAGGGATGAGCCGTGGCGGGGGCTTCCCACCTGGTTCAGCAGCAGGCCGGCGATTCTCAACCCGGGATCGAAGGTGGAGAATCCCTTGACCAGGGCGGCCACCGACCGGGAGGCTCCGTGGACGTTGACCACCAGAACCACCGGCAGGTCCAGCACTCTGGCCACCTGGGCGGTGCTGGCCTCATCGGTGGCCCCGATCCCGTCGAAGAGCCCCATCACGCCTTCGACCACCGAGACGTCGGCGTCCCTGGACCCCTCAGCATAGCTCTTTTGCACTCCTGCCGCCCCCATCATGAAGGTGTCCAGGTTGCGCGACGGCCGGCCGCAGATCTGGCTGTGGTGGGTGGGGTCGATGAAGTCCGGGCCCACCTTGAAGGGCTGAACCCTGAGGCCCCTTCTTTTCAAAGCGGCCATCAGGCCCAGGGTGACGGTGGTCTTGCCGACCCCGCTGTGGGTCCCGGCAATCAGAAATGAGGGGATGGTTGACGGATTGCTGCCCATGGCCCCGAGGTTAGCTCAGGCAAAGCATATTAAGACGCCTGATGGAAGAATAATCCATGAGAGTAGGAGTGGTCACCAGGGGAAAGTACGGCGAGCGGCTCATCGAGACCATAAAAGAGCACACCGATTTCCAGGTCGTCTCTGCGTCAGTGCCTGAGATTCTGCCCAACTTCATCGAGGACCCCCGGGAGTTCATCGACGGTCTGAACCTGGACGAGAGGGTCTTCGACGTCCAGCTTCTAATTCTCTACACCTTCCACGCCGACGTCACCCCGGAGGTGGTCCGGAGGGCGGGTGAAAGAGGCGTGCAGGCGGTGATCATTCCCGGCGGGATCTGGAGGGCCGGGTCCATCGGGGAGCTGCAGAAGCTGTCCCGGGATTACAGCATGTACATCGAGGTGGACGAGATCTGCTGCACCCTGGAGGAGTGCGGGGTGGAGGCGGTGGACGAGTTCGCCCGCAAGCTCGGGAAGCCGGAGCTCAAGGTAAAGACAAAGGACGGCCGGATCACCGACGTTCAGGTGCTGCGGGGCTCTCCCTGCGGCAGCACCTGGCACTCGGCGACGGGGCTGGTGGGAAAGACGGTGGCGGAAGGCCCGGCCCTGGCCGGCCTGCTCTGCCAGCAGTATCCCTGCCGGGCGGTGCGGGGAACCCCGGGGGGCATCCACACCTCCGGCGACCTACACAAGGACTCCCTGGAGCGGGCCCTGGGCATGGAGGCCTGCCTGGAGATCCCCCTGCAGTCCCGGCCCATCAAGATCAGGAGCGGAGAGATTGAGACGAAGTGACGTGGTACAGGCCACCCTATCAGCGGTGCATAGAGCCCAGACCAGCCTTCCCCCCTGGGTTGAGGACCTGATCAGGCAGGCAGAAGAGCGGGAGAGAGATCCGGTGGCCCGGTCCCAGCTGCAGGCCATCCTGGAGAACGTGGCCCTGGCCAGAGAGTCCCGGATCCCCATCTGCCAGGACACCGGCCTGCCCGTCTTTCACCTGCAGGTGGGGCGGGAGGCCCGGGTGGACTTCGATTTGCAGGAGGCGGTGGCCGACGGCGTCCGTCTGGCCACGGAGAAGGTCCCCCTCCGTCCAAACGTGGTCGATCCCCTCAGCAGGAAGAACACCGGGGACAACACCGGCCGGGGCATGCCCCGCTTGATGGTGGAGACGGTGGAGGGCAGCGGCATTCGCATCACCGCCTTTCCCAAGGGGGCGGGCTCGGAGAACATGAGCCTGGTGGGGATGCGAAACCCGGCAGACGATCCCCTGGACTACGTGGTGCAGGAGGTGGCGAAGAGGGCGGCCAACGCCTGCCCGCCGGTCTTCGTGGGCGTGGGCATCGGAGGCACCTTCGATCAGGCGGCGGCCCTGGCCAAGGAAGCCCTGATCCGCATGCCCGGCACCTCGGACCTGGATCGCGGTCTACTGCAGCGGATCAACTCCCTGGGCATTGGGCCCATGGGCCTGGGTGGGGATACCACCGCCCTGGGGGTGCGGGTGGAGACGGCCTGCTGCCACACTGCATCTCTCCCCGTGGCCATCAACATGCAGTGCTGGGCCAACCGCATGGCGTCGTCGGTGGTGGAGGAGGAAGGATGGAGCACAGACTGAAGATCCCTCTCACCGGGGAGGATGTGGAGAAGCTCCGGGCCGGGGACGTGGTGCTGCTCAGCGGCACGGTCTACACCGCCCGGGACAAGGCCCACGCCGTCCTGAGGGACCGGGAGGCCCCGGTGGACCTGGAGGGGGCGGCGGTCTACCACTGCGGTCCTCTGATCCGGGACCGGGAGGTGATCTCCGCCGGACCCACCACCAGCGGCAGGCTGACCAGGTACACCGGAGAGATGGTGGACCGGGGGGTGCGGGCCATCATCGGCAAGGGAGGCCTTCCCGGAGCGGCGGACGTCCTGCGGGGCAGGGCGGTCTATCTGGCCTACCCCGGGGGGTGCGGGGCCTCTGCCGCCCGGAAGCTGTTGGTGCGGGCGGTGCACTTCCAGGACCTGGGGATGGCCGAGTCCATCTGGGAGATGGAGGCGGCAGACCTGGGTCCCATGATCGTGGCCATCGACTCCCACGGAAGGGATCTTTACCAGGAGGTCGGGCAATCGGTCCAGGAGCGGCTGAAGAGGCGGTGATCAGGGAAGCCGCCCGGGACGTGAGGTACCTGGTCAACCGGGGCTACCCCAGGGAGTCGGCGGTGCGCTACGTGGGCGACCACCACCGGCTGCCCGAAGAGCGGCGCTTCATCCTGAGCCGGGTGGTGGTCCCGGAGCAGGCGGCCAGAGAACGGCGGCGAAAGGCCGTCTCCATGGAGCAGATCGGGGGGCGGGACCTGCACCTGGACGGCTACAACGTGCTGATCACCGTGGAGAGCCTGCTGCTGGGGGACCCGGTCTACCGCTGCGACGACGGCATGCTTCGCGACGTGCGGGGAGTCTTTCGCAGCTACCGGTCCTCTGCCGTCACCGCCCCCGCCCTGCAGGCTGTCTTGCAGCTGATCGCCCCCCTCCAATCCCCGGTCCAGGCCCTCTTCGACCAGCAGATCAGCAAATCGGGAGAGCTGGCCGGGATGGTGAGGGGGATGATGGCCGAGCTGGGGGTTGCGGGGACGGCCAGGACGGCCCTGGACGTGGACCGGGAGCTGAAGAGGGCAGGAGGTGTGGGGGGTGTGGTGGCCACCGGCGACGGAAACATAATTGATGCCTCCTTGCAGGTGTGGGACGTTCCGGCAGAGATCGCCAGGCAGCAGGGGATCGAGGTTCAGGTCATCTGATTTTTCAAAGTAGCGCTCTCCCTTCTCTTTGTCCTTCTCTCAGCTCTTCATTTTGCCCTTCTCTCCGCCCTTCACCTGGCGCTCCTCTCAGCCCTTCGCCTGGCCCTTCACGTTGCCTTTGCTTTCCAGGGCATCCTCCCCTATCCCTTCTCGCGATCCCTGGCCCATCCTCCTTTGACCTAAGTCCCCTGGAAGCCCGCCATGCCCTTGGACGACTTCTCGTGCTGCAGATGCCACGGGGGCACTTCGGCCCGGGAACCGCCGGGAAATATTTGGCCTGCACCAAATACTCTAAAAAGATAATTTAAAGTACTAGTCCGGAGATAAAGCTGTTCAGCAACGAAGGGGGGATGAGACTTGCTGCCTGACGGGCAGCCAGGGGATACTGGTCTATCCATCTCCGGTTCATCCCTCTGATGGACTTCAGGTGAGATGATGAGAATTGCGATATTGCTCCTGGCTTTGCTGTTAATCGGGACCGTGGAGGCTGATCCCCTCTTCTTCCCTCTGAGCCAGCACACCATGGCCAAGGAGATCGGCCCTTACGCAGATCCAGTCCATAGGTCGTACACCTTCTCCCAGGATGACGCTCAGGCGGTCTCCTGGCTCAAAATCTGGAGGGACCGCAAGCCCCACACCGTGGAGTGGAGATGGTACTCCCCCAACGGCAGGGTGTACTATCGTTCCTTCGGGGTGGTGCCGGCCATTGACGGCCCGGTGGGCGACTGGGGATCTTGCATCTGGAGCAGCATTGGGATCAAGGGTTACGAAGTGGCTCTCATGCCCGGGACCTGGAAGGTAGACGTCATAGTGGACTTCCGGAAGGTGACGACCGAGTACTTCACCATCGGCGGCCATCAGGCTCCCTGCTGCTGCTAGGCACAGTCATATTGGGACCGACTTCTTGAGGCAAGTCAGCGGAGCTTGCCGCTTTCTCCATTTTCTTTCTCCATTTTTCTGCTTCTCTGCATAAGGCCTTGCCGGAGGGGCCCTCTCTTTGACGGCTCTCCTCCAAATCCCTCCGGCCCTGGCTGAAAGAGGCAGATGGCAGCGCCCTCTGCCTTTCGCCCGGGTGGGGGACACTTTCTCCCTGTGGCAATAACGGTTATAACTCCAAAAAACCAGTAGACATGGGTGTTTGGACTTGGAAAAACTTGAGTTTGGCGGCCGGAGCAGGGACCCGGACATACGGTGGCTTTTCGATATGTCGGAGGTCCTCTACGACCAGGAATGGCTGAAGGGCCAGGAGAACCTGGAGCTTTACTACATGTACCGGGACCTGTACCTGAGCCGGGCGGACAGGGACCGGTTGCTGGAGCACGATTTGAGATACGACATCACGGTCATACCCCCCCGCACCCTGGGGTCGGAGTACGTCAAGACCGCCGGCCACTACCACCCCCTGGTTCCCGGGCAGTCCGTCTCCTACCCGGAGATCTACGAGGTGCTGGAGGGGGAAGCTCTGTACCTGCTGCAAAATGAAGATGCCAGCGACGTGGTGGCGGTTAAGGCCACCGCCGGGGACAAGGTCCTCATCCCTCCGGGGTACGGGCACATAACCATCAATCCGTCCAACAAGCGGCTGAAGATGGCCAACTTCATCGCCCGCTCGTTCTCGTCCAACTACGGGCCCATCAAGGAGAGGAAGGGCGCGGCCTACTACTGCACCACCCAGGGCTACGTCAGGAACCGGGAGTACCCCTCTCCCGGGGACCTGCGCCAGGCCTCTCCCCTGGCCAGGGAGAAGCTGCGGGAGCTGGGGATGAGCAGGAGCCGGGAGATGTACTCCCTGGTCCGGGAGCCCCACAGGCTGGAGATGCTGACCTCTCCCCAGAAGCACGCCGGGCTATTCGCCGACGCGCTGGTGTGAGGGAATCCAGGATGGACCTTCGGCCCTACTGGGAGCTCCTGCGCCCGCCCCTGGCCCCCATGGACCTGGCCCTGCCGGCCGCATCGGCCCTGCTGGCAGCCTTTGCCACGGCCGGCGGACTGCCGCCCCTGGTCCCCTTCCTCCTGGCCACCTTTGGAGCCTACTGCGCCATCACCAGCTCCTACGTGTTCAACGATTTCGTGGATGTGGACGTGGACCGGGTGGGGATGCCCGACCGGCCTCTCCCCTCCGCCCGCATCAGCCGAAGCACTGCCGGCCTCTACGCCCTCTTTTTATTCGGCATCGCTGGTGCCGTAGCCCTGTACCTCAACCCGGAGAGCTTCGTGATGCTGGCCGTCTCCACGGCTCTGATCACCCTCTACTCCAGGTGGGCCAAGAGGAGCACTCCCTTCAGCTGGGTGCTGGTGGGGCTGGCCTTTGGCATGGTGCCGGTGGGGGTCTGGTTGGCCATGGCCCCGGCAGGCATCCTGAAGGCCGGGCCGGGGCTTCATCCGGCGGCAGTCATCCTGGGGGCCATGATCTGCATCACCGACTGGGGATTCACCAACTGTGACGCCTCCCGGGACTTCGCCGGCGACCGGAAGAAGGGCATACCTACCACCCCGGCCACCTTCGGAGTTCCCTTCACCGCCAGGATGGTGGCCGTCTTCTGGGGGATAGGGGTGGTCCTCTCCCTGGCCCTGGGGCTGGCCGCGGGGCTCGGAATCCTCTACCAGGGGGTGGCGGTCTTCGCCGGCTCCTGGATTCTGGCCCAGTCCATCGATTTCGTGCGCAAGCCCACCCCGGCCCGGGGCGACGCCCTGTTCTACCAGTCCGCCAACTACCGGGCGGCCCTCTTTCTGGCGCTGATCGCAGACGTTCTTCTGAGTGCCCTGATCCTGAGGGCCGGTCTCCTCTGACCGTTTTTTTGCAGCCAGGAGAAGAGGGGCTGGGGGATTCTGGGAGTCGAAGGCTCCATGAATTCTCCGTGAGTTCTCCATGAGTTCTGTGAGGCCCTGCAATCCTCATCCCCTCCTCCGAAGACTGCTCTGCTGGATGCCTGCCTGCTGGAAACCGCCCTCCGAGAAACTATTTATTTGCTAGAGGCCAATAAATCTGGCACAGGGTGATTTTGATGGACCATGAAGACCGCATATTTTCAGTTACCATGATCGATAAGGAGGACGAGCTGGTGGAGGGGATGACCAGGCACAGTTGGCCTCTCTGTTACAGCTTTCATCTCGGTGGTCTGCTGTACCTGAACGACGCCCAGACCGAGGACGACCCGGTTTACGCCGTGGTCACCATCGATAAGACCGAGGGCCACCACGGGGTCATCGGCCGGGAGGTGGGCAGGATCAGGCCCCGGGGAATGGACGAGGCCGCCGTCCGCAAGTTCGTGCAGGATATGGCCAAGGGCCGTTACCAATCAGAGAATCCGGTGCACATTGAGGCAGAGCCGGCCTGGCACCATAGCTGCGAGCAGTGTCGCCTGACCGAGGACGAGTGATCCCCGGGTCCCTGGAAGACTGTCGAACGAATGCCTCTCTCCCCTTCTAGGCCCCCTCCCGGCAAAAAAGGGGCTCTCGGCCAGCTTCGAGGAGCTGGTGGCCCTCCCGGGGATAGGCCCGCGAAGGATCAGGGCTCGCTCCCTCATCTCCGAGCTGATCCGCGGCGCCCAGGATCTCCCTGAGACCATCCTCGCGTATTCCCACGATGATCAGCAGTGCTCTGGTTCTATATCGAGCACCTTGTCTGACCTTAAAGTAGGTTGCATCCACAATCAGATAGCGAATCTTG
>JAAEEW010000167.1 GCA_013415595.1 Methanosarcinales archaeon
CCCCAGGGCCACGACATCATCAGGACCTGGGCCTTCTACACCATCCTCCGCAGCCAGGCCCTGGTGGGCACCCGGCCCTGGGACTCCATACTCATCAACGGCATGGTTCTGGGCGAAGACGGCCACAAGATGTCCAAGTCCCTCAACAATTTCATCTCCCCGGAGGAGGTCTTCGAGAAGTACGGGGCAGACGCCCTGCGGCAGTGGGCGGCCATCGGCGGCACCCCCGGATCGGACGTCATGTTCCGGTGGAAAGATGTAGTCTCCGGCAGCCGGTTCCACCAGAAGCTGTGGTCCATCTACCGCTTCTCCGCCCCCTTCGCAAAGGAGGGCCAGGCAGAGCCAGGACAGGTGGATAGCTGGCTGCTGGCCGAGCTGAACAACCTGGTCTATTCAGTCACCGACGCCATGGAGCGCTTCCAGTTCGACGAGGCCTTCCGGGCGGTGAGGGTCTTCACCTGGGAGGTGCTGGCCGACGAGTACATCGAGCTGGTGAAGGCCCGGCTGTATGGGGAAGACGGCCCGGCCCGGGCGGCGGCTCAGTCCACCCTTTACACCGCTCTGGATACCGTATCCCGGCTGATGGCCCCCTTCATTCCCTTCATCTCCGAGGAGCTCTATTCGGGATTGACCGGAGAGAGCGTGCACCAGGCCTCCTGGCCCCGGGCCGAGGCCCTGCGGGATGTGGACCCGGCCGGCCTGCTGATCAAGGACATAGCCGCGGCCATCAGGCGCTACAAGTCCGACCGGGGCATCGCCCTGAACGCCCCCCTCTCCAGCATCCGCATCTTCGCCGACCGGAGGCTGGAGACTACAGACCTCCAGGGCGTGGCCAACTCTCCGGTGGAGGCCCGGGTGGGCAAGCCGGATCTGGAGACCAGGCCGGCAGCGGTCAAGCCGGTGATGAAGGTCATCGGTCCCCGGTTCAAGGGCCAGGCTGGAGCCCTGATCAAGGCCCTCACCTCTATTCCAGCGGCAGAGATCGAGTCTCAGATGGCCTCGGGCAGCATAGCCGTCGACGGCCAGCCATTGGAGCTTTTGCCGGAGATGGTGGAGGTGGTCTACGAGACCCTGTCCGGAGGCCAGGCAGTGGACGTGCTGCAGGTGGGAGAGGCCACCGTACTGGTGAGGAGATAGAGCCTTGATCGAGGTGGAGGTCAAGGCCCGGGCCCCCCCGGACCTGGAGCAAAGGATCCTGGCCCTGGGCGCCTCCCCCCTGGCGGTGGAGACCCACCGGGACATCTACTTAAACGGCCTCCCCTGCGATCGGGACTTCGCCCGCACCGACGAGGCCCTGCGCATCAGGATCAAGGAGCAGGGCGCATTTCTGACCTACAAGGGGCCTAAGCTGGACTCCCTATCCAAGTCCCGGCAGGAGATCACCGTCCAGGTGGACGATCCCTCCGCAGCCGAGGCCCTGCTCTCCTCCCTGGGGTTCGTCCGGTCCATGGAGGTGCGAAAGGTGCGGCGGAAATACCGGCTGGGAGACCTGGTAATAGCCCTGGACCAGGTGGAAGGGCTGGGCTCTTTTGTGGAGGTAGAGGTCATGGCCCTGCCCGCCGACTGGGAGGGGAGACGGCAGGAGGTGCTGGACCTGCTCTCTCGCCTGGGGGCGGAGGAGCACATTCGGGCCTCCTATCTGGAGCTTATGCTGCAGAGGAAAAGTTAAGTTGATATCTCATAACTTCAATAAGTCGGCCCCTGGGGTGAGAGCATGCATATCATTCTGAAATCGATTTTATGCCTCCTGGCAGTCTGTGTGGCCATGGTCTTTGCCATGGGCGCCGAAGAAGGGACAGAGAGCCACCCGGCTTCCCCGGCACTTGAATCGGAGAACAGCGGGTCGGTCATGGCCGATCCCGGTCTATCTTACGATCCGGCCAACTCCACGTTCAAGGTGGGTGGAGCAGCGGCAGCGGGAAATGATACAAACGTCAGCCTCAATCTCACGCTTGACCAGGCCAATCTGACCCTGGAGGAGAACGTGTCTGGAAATGTCTACGACATCGAGAGCCACTTCCGTCCCAGGGCCACCTACCAGGTGGACAAGTACTTCCGGATCAAGCCGACCTACGATGTCAACAAATACTTCCGGTTCAAGCCGGCAGTCAGAGTCGACGACTGGCCCTTCGTCTGCAATATTGTATGAGCGGGGCCTCGAGTCAGGGGCATGATAATGAAGGCATGAGGAATATCATGCCCTTCTGGCTCTGACCCGGGCCTTGCAGCTTTGCGGGAGGGTCCTGTCCCCACTTTTCCGGGAACTATTGTCCGGCCATTCAGGCGAGGTTTTTTAACCGTGGCCCATCATCACTCATCTATGGCCCCCAAGATCGAAGCCTCAATGGTCGTCATGCTACTTTTTGTGGCCATCGTTCAGATCCTGGCCCTGGCTCTGATGCCCCCCCTCCTGGCGGCAGAGGTTCGGGTCTTCGAGGACCCATCGTCAACCACCAACCCCCTGAGCTATATCCTGCTGGTTCTGGCCTTCACCGCCTTCCTGCTCTTCGCCGTGAAGATGGGCCGGGCCTGGGTGGTCTCCGGCTTCATCCAGCTTGCGGTGGCCATGAGCATATATTACGTCCTCTCGGCCATCATTCCGGCCGTCCCCTCCATCCTCCTGGCCCTGGGGTTGACGGCAGCCCTTCGCTTCTACCCGGAGTGGTACCTGGTGGACGCCGTGGGCCTGCTGGTCAGCGCCGGCGTATCCGCCTTATTTGGCATCAGCATGAACACCCTTCCGGCCGTCCTGCTTCTGGTGGCCCTGGCGGTGTACGATGCCATCTCCGTCTACAAGACCAAGCACATGGTGGACCTGGCGGAGAGCGCCATTCGCATGAAAGCTCCCCTGCTGTTCATCGCCCCCAGGCGTCGCGGCTACAGCTTCCGCAAGAACCATTCCGGAACGGAGAAGGGCGGGGCCTACTTCCTGGGGCTGGGGGACGCCATAATTCCAACAGTGATCGTGATCTCTGCCAACTGGTCGGTGGAGGCCTCTTTGCTCCCCATCCCCGGCCTGGCATTGAACCTCCCCGCACTGGGAGGAATGCTGGGGACCGTTCTCGGCTTCCTGGTCCTGAGCATGACCTCCCGGTCCAGGCCCCAGGCCGGCCTTCCCTTCCTGAACGGGGGCGCCATACTGGGCTTCCTGCTGGGCTGTGCTGCGGCCGGGGTTTCGCCTTTCTGATGACCGGGGGGGAACCTTCAAAACGGCTTGATACCGATAACTTTTTTTTGGTGTTATGCGCCTGAATTAGGAGGTGGACGGCGTGGAAGAAAATACCATACTGGAGCAGTTCGTTCCCTTCTGTCCCAAGTGCGGGGACGAATGCTGGCCCAAGGAGCTGAGGAAGGCTCTGGACTCTGACAATTGGTCCAAGCTGGTGGTGGAGACCATTTACTACTGCCCGAAATGCGACAACTACTGGAGTGAAGGGTTGGTCGAAAAGGGCTACAAATGATCTATCTCTACTACACAGATCAGTTCATGGGCTACAACTTCGGCCCGGAGCATCCCATGCAGCCAGCCAGGCTGATGCTCACCAACCGCCTGATCGAGGAGTTCGGCTTCCTCTCCGGCCTGGACGTGGAGCGGGTCATCCCCTACTACGCCAGCTATGATGACCTGCTGGCGGTTCACGATTCCCATTATGTGGATGCCGTCAGATCCGAGGAGCCGTCCCGCTCCTTTGGCCTGGACGACTACGACAATCCGGCCTTTCCGGGCATCTACGACTCCTCCCGGCTGATTGCCGGCGCCAGCAGGGAGGCGGCAGAGCGGATCGTCCAGGAGGATTGCAGCGCCTTCAACTTCGCCGGGGGGCTTCACCACGCCATGCCCTCCCGGGCGTCTGGATTTTGCGTCTTCAATGATGCAGCGCTGGGCATCTTTGCCCTTCAGAAGAGGTTTGGCAGGATTCTGTATATCGATATCGATGCCCACCACGGCGACGGCGTCCAGCAGATATTCTACTCCGACCCCCGGGTTCTGACCGTATCCATTCACGAGACCGGAAAGCACCTGTTCCCCGGCACCGGCTTCGTGGAGGAGCTGGGGCAGGGGGAGGGGATGGGCTACTCGGTGAACGTCCCCCTGCCGGTCAACGCCTCCGACCAGGCCTTTCGCCTGGCCTTCGAGGAGGTCGTCCCTCCCCTCTTCGACTGGTTCAGGCCGGAGGTGGTGGTGGCCCAGCTGGGTGTGGATGCCCATTATGCCGACCGCATGACCGGCCTGAAGATGACCCTCTCCGGCTACCAGTACCTGGTGAAGCGCATAAGGGAGCTGGCGGATCAGAGGGCCGCCGGCCGGGTGCTGGCCCTGGGAGGGGGCGGATACAACCTGGAGGTGGTCCCTTACGCCTGGGCCATGGCCTTCCAGCTTCTGCGGGGGCGGGAGATGCCCCTGGACCTGCCGGCCTGGTGGGTGGACTTCATACAGTCGCATGTCCACCGCACTCCGGTCTGTCTGCCCGATCCCCTGGAGATAAGCCCGGCCGAGGAGGCCCGGGTTCTGGGGGAGCTGGAGGGAACCATCCACGACCTGAAATCTCTTTTGTCGGAGATCCACGGAATATTTTGAAAAATCAGCCTCCGGGGGGACGTCGAAATTCATGGAAGAAGACTCGAGCCGCATGGCAGTGGAGGGGGCCATCTCCTTCGATTCACAGGGCGTGTTCTACAATCCCCGCATGAAGCTCAACCGGGACGTGGGAGTGGCCATGGCCCGGGCCCTTGGCCTCTCCGACTACCTGGACGCCCTCTCCGCCAGCGGCCTGAGGGGGCTTCGGGTGGCCAGGGAGGCGGAAGTGGAGAGGGTGACCTTGAACGACGTCAACCTCCGGGCCTACCAGCGCATCTGCCAGAACATAGCGGCAAACGGCCTGGCCAACTGCCGGGCGGCTTGCAGCAACGCCAACCTGCTGATGCACTCCCAGCACTTCCAGGCGGTGGACCTGGACCCCTTCGGCTCGCCGGCCCCCTTCCTGGCGGCAGGGGCCCGGTCGGCATTGTCGTATCTGTTCATAACGGCCACCGACACCGCTCCTCTGTGTGGAGCCCACCTCAAGAGCGGCATTCGAAAGTACCTGGCCCTGCCGGTCAAGATGGACCACCACCGGGAGATGGGAGCCCGGATTCTTCTGGGAGCGGCGGCCCGGGAGCTGGCCCGGATCGACAAATCCATGAAGCCCCTGCTCACCCACGTCACCGAGCATTATGTCCGCACCTACCTGAAGATCGACCAGGGGGCAAAGCTTGCCGACCGCTCCCTGGAGAGGGATGTGGGCTACCTGGAGCTGTGCCGGGCCTGCGGAAGCTGGAAGGAACGGCCGGGGATAGAGTGCCGGCCCGCCGGAAGCTGTCCGGGCTGCGGTGGGCCCACCGTCGCCGCCGGGCCCCTGTGGCTGGGAGCCATCCACGACCGGGGGGTGGTGGGCTCAGCCCTCCGGGAGCTGGAGAAGGTGCCGGGGGTCGAAGGCCGGGCCATCAGGCTGCTTCAAACCTGCAGCCAGGAGATCGACTCTCCCCTTTACTACGACCACCACCGCATCTGTCGGAGACTGGGCATAACGCCGGTAACTATCGATCTGGTGGTGGAAGAGCTGCAGAGAGCCGGCTGGAGAGCTTCCCGGACCCATTTTACCGGGACAGGCCTGAAGACTGACGCAGATATCGAGGGACTGCAGGCCGTCCTGTTATCCCTGGAGACCTCATCCCGGGAGTCCCCATCCCCGGAAAGCGGGGGCGGAAAAGGGTCAGACCTAAAACTTAATATGGGAGAAGATACGTAATAAGGGGTAACTGCAATGATTCATTGCAGCCATTGTGGCACGAGGTGACGTTTATTACCCCCTTCATTGCTACTCCCTTCGCATCTCGTGCCATCCCTTCTAAAAACTTTTAGCGGGAGCTTACTTCGAAGGAGAGTTCACTTTGAAGTTTGTTCTCCGGATTTGTGGCACCGTTTATTAGCTTCATCCATCGGCCGCATCCATTAGTGTTATCCATGTGCGCCGTCCGTGGCTTCGGGCAGCGGCGGCCAATGATCTTCAATCAGTGAATCGGGGGCAAAGGCCCGGCCGTTCGTGCACTCCCGCCGGGGCAGGACGAAAAAGATGAAATAACGGCAAAAACGTCTGGTCAGCCATGAAGATTGCTCTGGTTGGTGGAACCGGTGACATCGGGGAGGGCTTTGCCGTCAGGTGGGCTCCCAAACACGAAATAATCATTGGATCACGAAAGGCGGACAAGGCCGAGAGCCGGGCCGGGGAGGTCTTATCCGGTCTGCAGGGGCGGGGGCTGTCCTGTCAGGTGAGGGGAACGAACAACGGATCGGCCATCCAGGAGAGCGACCTGGTGGTGCTCTGTGTGCCCTTCGAGACCCTGGACTCGGTCACCAGGGACCTGCAAAAATCTTATTCTGACCAGATCGTGGTCTCTCCCGTGGTGCCCATGACCTGCAAGGCTTACTTTGATTTCACTCCCCCGGAGGGGAGCTATGCCGCCGGCCTGGTCAGGGCTAACCTGCCGGAGACGGTGCGGGTGGTATCGGGCTTCCACACCATCGCCGCCGCCGCCCTGAGCGACCCGGACCGGGTGATGAATGGGGACGTGCTCATCTGCGGCGACGACAGGGAGGCCAAGGGGGTGGTGGCCGACCTGGCGCGGGAGGTGAAGAATCTGCGGCCCCTGGACGCCGGACCCCTGGCCGTCAGCCGCCAGGTGGAGGTCCTCACCCCCCTGCTGCTAAACGTCTCCAAAAACAACAAGATGAGGCAACTGGGAATAAAGTTCATCCAGGAGAAGTGATCCCCTCCTGGCTCCTCTCATCTTTCTTCCGTCCTCTTCTATTCTATTATCCGGGCTATCGGACGCGGCAAAATTGCAGGGGCAAAATTCCTTCTGCCCCTCTCTCAGATCATGCCGCTTATGACCTCAGCCGGGTTGACCAGGCCCAGCTTTTGCCAGATCAGGTAGATGGCCAGAAATACCCCGGCGGTGGCCCCCAGGTTGCCCATGGCCGCCACCAGTATCACCCTGAAGAACCGGTTTTGCATCATATCCCCGAAGGTGTCGCACTGAGCCAGCTTCTTGAGGTCGCTGACCGTGGGCTTCCTCCACCAGGCCTCCACCATGCCGGCAAACCAGCCGGCAGCCAGGAAGGGATTCAGGGTGGTCATCCAGGCGATCAGAAAGGCCACCACCACCGATAAGGGATGTCCCCGGGCCAGGACGACGCCAAGAGCGGCCAGCCCTCCGGTGACCACGAACCAGATGGCGAAGGCCAGCATCAGGCTCTGGCTGTTGTAGCCGGAGCGAAGGACCATCAAAATGGTGAGCAGGATCAGGGCCGTCACCCCGGCACCAAAGACCTTGCCCGCACTGATCCTGCTCTTGGACTTCTCCTTCAGCCCCTCCAGGGGGGGAATGGAGGCCGGATTGGCCAGGTAGCGGGAAATGCCCTCCTTGTGGCCCGCTCCCACCACGGCCACCACCCGGCCGCTCCCGGATAGCTGGACCAGGTTCCTGGCTATGTAGGCGTCCCTCTCGTCCACCAGGGCGCCGGCTGCCCCCGGGGAGACCTTTCGAAACTCGGATATGAGCTGGGATACGGCGTCGTCCTCGGTCACCCGGTCGATGTCGATCTCCTCTCCCTGACCAAAGGCCGCCGGTATCAGTCCCCACATCAGCTTCAGCTTCTCCAGGAATCCCATGGATGACCAGAAGCGCTGGATGGTGATCCCGATGTCCCGGTCTACCAGGGCCACCCTGGCCCCCACCGCTCGGGCAGACTCGATGGCCGCCAGCATCTCCGCCCCGGGCTTGACCCCGAACTCGGAGCCGATCTGCTTCTGGATGTAGGCCAAAATCCACTGCACCAGCAGCAGATAGATCTTGCCTCCGCTCAGAAGCTCGCTGATCTTCATCTCCTCCGAGCCGTCCTGCCCGGTCAGGGATCGGTACCGGCCCTCACACAGCTCCACCGCCACCACGTCCGGCTGAAGATCGGTGATGGTCTTTCGAACCTCCTGGATGCTCTTCTCCGATACGTGGGCAGTTCCTACGATGATTATCTCGTTTGCCTTTGGTTCCCGGGCCTCTCCTGGGGTCAGGTCGGGATTTGGGACCGCTGTCTCTCTTCTGTCCGAGTCCATCGATATCTCTCGTTCTTTGTCTTCAGGATTTCAGGTGCACTCCGAGCATAGCTCAATGGCCCTGACCAGGTCCTCTCTGGAGATGATGCCCAGCAGGGTGCTATCCTGAAGCACAGGAAGCCTTCTGATCTTATGCTCGCTCATGAGCTTCATGGCCGCGCTGGCCTCTTCGTCGGGTCCGATTACATATATCTTTCTGGTCATCACGTCCCCCACGGTGGTGGTCTCCCGGTGGGGGTCGGGAACCCTCTGCAGGTCGGTTATGGTCACGATGCCCTTCAAAATTCCGTCTTCCACCACCGGGTATCCCCGGTGCTTCTCGTTGAACATCAGGTCCACCAGCTCCTTCAGGGACATGCCGGGAAGGATGCTGTGCACGTCGCCGGACATTATGTCCCTGACCCTGATGCCCTCCAGGCTGACGGAGAGCACGGTGGCCTTCTCCTCCTCCGAGGCGGCAATGTACAGAAAAGCAGCCACTATGGCGGTGATGAGATTGAATGAGAATATGGCCAGGATCAGCAGAAATACGGAAAACGACTTGCCGATGCTGGCGGCGTTCCTGGTGGCCACCACGTAGGGCATCCTGGTGGCAAACCAGGCCCGCAGCACCCTGCCCCCGTCCATGGGAAAGGCGGGGATGAGGTTGAAGACCATCAGTATCAGGTTCATCAGGCCCAGGGTCCACAGCAATATGGGCAGAGGATGGGCGTCTCCCAGCAGGGCGGCAGCGACACTGTTGGCCATGATCAGGGCCACCCCGACAATGCCGCTTATCAGGGGCCCGGCCAGAGACATGCGTATCTCCAGCCTGGGGCTTCTGGGTATCTCCTCCATGGCCGCAGCCCCGCCGAAGGGGTAGAAGGTGATGCTTCGTATTCTGATGCCCTGGGTGCGGGCGACGTAGGAGTGGCCCAGCTCGTGCAGTCCCACACAGACGAAGAGCAGGACGGCGAAGGCGAAGGAGTAGATCCAGCGGGTGGACGTGGGCTCCACGGCGCCAAAGCCGTACATCCTTCCCAGCCACTGGGTGTTGACCTGGCCGAAGATGTAAGCCACCCAGGGTATCACGGCCAGAAACGTGAGGTGCAGCCTGACCGGGATGCCCATTACCCTTCCGATCTGAAAGGAGGAGTTCATGAGAGAGCGCTTGACGGCAATATTAATAGATCTTTTGAAACCGGCATAGGCTAAATTAATGTGAGCGGGTAGGAGAGTGGGGGTTCAGTGTGGATTCTAAAATATTCATTACCCGCTCGTTCGCCCTTTACCGGGATAAAACATAAAAAGGTTTCGAAGGCAGAAGGAGGAAGACTGCTCCCCGGCAGCCAGCAACAGACGCTTCCCGGCCTATTTTCGTTTGTGGAGGGGATGCCAGCGCACGACCTCTGGACAGTGGCCCGCCCTGGCACCGTGGCCGATCTGACCGCATCTGACAAGTTGTGAGCTCCGAGCTTCGCGAGACCCGGGGTATTACTCACGACCCCTGATACTCCACATTTGGTAATAAACTTTTTGGTCCAAGTATTACATAAGTGCAGAAGCACCTTCGGGCCGGGGTGGACCACCGTCCGGTCCAGGCGGGGCGAGTCCGTCTTCACCCCCGGTTCTCTGCCTGCCGGGCTGTCCAGTCTCCCCTGGCCTGGCGCACCAGGTAAAGGACCTGGGAGCTGTGCTCGGCCATGCAGGCCACGGTGTAGGCCTCCTGGAGGGTCTGGCCCGCGGCAAAGACCCCGTGACCCCTGGCCACGCAGGCCCGGCGGCCCACCATGGCCGGGGCCAGGGCCTCTGCCAGCTCGGCGCTGCCAAACCGGCCCTCCACCACCGGCATGGCCCCCAGCATCTCCCTCCCCTCGCTGTCCTCCGCCTCGATCAGATCTTTTTCCAGGAGGGAGACGGCCACGGCGTAGGGGGAGTGGGTGTGGATTATGGCCCGGGCGCCGGTCGTCTGGTAGATGGCCCGGTGGGCGGGAGTCTCGCAGCTGGCCACCTGGTCCAGGGGGCCAGGGCCGCCTTTGTCCACCAGAACCACCTGGGACTGGTCGATCTCGTTTAGCATGGAGCCGGTGCAGGTGATCAGGATGCCCCTCTCCGTC
>JAAEEW010000168.1 GCA_013415595.1 Methanosarcinales archaeon
AAGACGGCCACGGCCACGGCAATGGCCAGCTCGAAGTTGTTGCTGGCGGCGGTGAAGGACAGGGCGGCAGTGTTCTCGTAGTTCACCCCCAGCCGGTAGGCCATGTAGAAGCTGAGGACGAACATCAGCAGGAAATAGATGACCAGGGGCACGGCCACCCGCACCACGTCCAGGGGCAGGGAGACGATGTAGTCGCCCTTGAGGGAGAACATCACCACGATGGTGAATAGCAGGGCTATCAGGGTGATGGGGGAGATGCGGGGAATGAACCTGGTCTCGTACCACTCCCTGCTCCTGGCCCGGATGAGGGTGAAGCGGGTGGCAATTCCGGCCAGGAAGGGTATTCCCAGGTAGATGAAGACGCTCCTGGCGATCTCGGCCATGGTTATGTCCACCGCCACCCCTTCCGCCACCCCCAGCCAGGCGGGCAGCACGGTGATGAATATGTAGGCGTAGACGGAGTAGAAGAGCACCTGGAATACGGAGTTCAGCCCCACCAGGCCGGCACAGTACTCGGTGCAGCCCATGGCCAGCTCGTTCCATACGATCACCATGGCGATGCATCTGGCCAGGCCGATCAGTATGACCCCGTACATCAGATGGGGATAGTCCTGCAGGAAGGCCACGGCCAGCACGAACATCAGCACCGGCCCGATCAGCCAGTTCTGGACCAGGGAGAGGGCCAGGACCTTGCGGTCGCAAAAGACCCGGCCCAGCTCCTCGTACTTCACCTTGGCCAGGGGCGGGTACATCATCAGTATGAGGCCCAGAGCAATGGGAATGGATGTGGTTCCTATCTGCATGCTGAGAATGAACCGGGTAATTCCCGGGGCCAGATACCCGATTCCAATTCCGAGAAGCATGGCCGCGAATATCCACACCGTAAGGTACCTGGACAAAAAGGACAGCCCTTTTCCTATTCCGCCAGCGATTCAAATCCCTCCTTTTTAATTCAAACTGTTCTTCTCTGCCAACCCTTTCGTTCCTGCCTGTCTAACATTCCTGCCGTCTCTGCCTTCCTCACCTTCCCAGCCTCTTGAACCGGCTGGACTGGTCGCTGGCAGCGCCCTCCACGGGGCTGGAGTTATCATTCCCGGCCATGTTCTCCCCGGTGGAGCTGTGGGCCTGCCAGTCCTGCCAGCTATAGGTCCGGGCGTCATAGCCCATGAGCTCCAGGGCGCACCAGAGGAGCGAGGCATCGCCGAGGTCGTCGGAGTAGACCACCACCGGCCGATCGGTGGACAGGCCGGAGAAGGCCTCCTCCAGGGGGGCCCGATCCCTGATCCGCCCGCCTTCCACCACCTGCTGCATATCGAAGTTCGAGGCTCCCGGTATCCGTCCGGCGGCGAACTCCTGGAAGGACCGGGCGTCCAGCAGCTGGGCCTCACCGGAGAGCACATAATCGTAATTTGCCAAAAGGTCGGATGCGGGGCGGGAGGTGTAGTTGACCCCGGGCCTGGACGCGGGCATGGAGTCCACGGGAAGGCCGGCCTCCTTCCACTCCTTCAGGCTGCCGTCCAGGAGCTTGACCTGCTCCTGGCCCAGATAGCTCATGGCCCACAGGGCCAGCGCCGCCTGGCCGGGCTGGCCATAGACCACCACTCTGTCCTCCCTGGCAATCCCGCTATCTCCCAGCACCTCCTCCAGCTCCGGCAGGGGGCGGAGGGTGCCATCCGGGGCAAGGAGGCTCTCCACAGACAGGCTGACCGAGCCCTTGATGGTCTCCCCCTGGCCGGGGTAGGAGCAGTCCACCACCAGCTCGGAGCTGGATACCGAGGTCAGGGACTTCAGCATGGAGCCCTCTGGAAAGCTGTCCGACCGGTACTCCGGCTCGGCCGCCGGCGGGCGGCTGGCAGCCGACGGGCTCCCCTCTCCTGCCTGGGAGGTGCCCACCAGGGGGACGTCGGAGTTGAGGAAGGCGGTGGGGTCCCAGACCTCGCCGCCACAGCAGCCGGCGCTGGCCGGACCGACCAGTGCGGCTGCCAGGAGACCTGCACCTAGAAGACCGGTTCCCAAAATCGATATCAAAAGCGCCCATAGTGCTGGACGAATGCTGCAATGGATTGCACGTGAATTGTTTGATGCCGTCCCTTTCATCAATTTAACACCAGCTTGAAATTATATATAGTAGTTAATAATAAGTGTGGTTGAATGGCACAGGAGGTCGCCATTTCAGGGCTTTCAGATCCGACCAGCATTCTCAAAGCCCCTCGCATCCGCCCCCTCCAGGACTTCATATCTTCAGGAGCCTGGAATAGCTGAGGAGGTTCAAGACTGCGCCGTCTGCCAGGCGGTAGTGGCACCACTTTCCCTCCTTTCGCTCCTTGATCAGACCGGCCTCTCTAAGGATGGAGAGGTGGTGGGAGGTGGTCGATTGAGGCCTGTCCAGGGCGGCCATTATCTCGCAGACGCAAAACTCGCCCTCCTTCAGCAGGTGGAGTATCTTGAGCCTGCAGGGGTCGGCCAGGGCCTTGAAGACCGATACGTCGCAGGCCCCATCGTCGGCATCTATTCGCTCAGTCAGCAGGCAAAGCCTCCGGATGCGCTCGGCAGCCCTCTCCTGGTCCCCGGTCAGCCTGGTCAGACAGTCCAGGGCATCGGAGCACCTCGTCCCGGAGCATTCCTCTCTTGCCTGAGGAGCCAGCTAGAGCCCTCCTGGAAATATCAGCCTGTGATCTCTCAACTTCGATCTCTCAACTTCATTGCTGGACTGTGTTCTCCAAATTGTGTTCTCACGGCTCACGCTCATCTCACTCGTGATCGCCAAATCATCGGTCCTGGGCCCAAACCCAATCTCCCATGGGCCAGGCCGGTCGGGCGAAATGGTGCCTGCAGCGCCCACAGCCGCTCGTCCCATTGCCCCCCAAACGCCTGCCTGCCGCTCGTTTCGATTTCAATTTCGGCAAATTATATCTCAATTCAGTTTTGCCCTGCAAATCGACGTCGAGAGCCGGACGGTCTATGGAGACTGGCCCCTGCCATATCACATCGATGTATCTTGATATATAAGAGTAACTGACTCCCAGAAAAAAGGATATCCCGGGCAGATTTAGAATCAGCAATCGAACTACGCGCCAAAAAATATGACATTTTTTGCACTTTTGGACTCCCATTCCTGCAGAGAGTGCCTCTGCGAAACCGATAAATATTGATTTGTCAATTACTGCTCCATCAGCCGGGCTCTATACCGTCGGATTTAAGCGGTGAATCCTGGATGGAGAACTGTAGCCGGCTGGCCCCCCGGGAAGAGACTATCATCCCGGGGCCAGGGGGAGCAGTTCCCTGGAGATATGAATGTCAAATGTGAGTGTGAATCAGGGGAGTATGAAATGTTATTCTACAGCAAGATTATGCGGCTGTCAATGATTGTGGCATTATTTGCCCTGGCCGCGGGAATGGCGTCTGCCGAGGGTGAGGGCCATTCGGTGGGCGTTGGAGAGGACGACTGGTGGCTGGGCTACCCGGACCAGCACCCCAATGCCGGGGAAGATGTGCGCCATCCCCAGTGGGTCCTGGAAGCCCTGCAAAGCGGGCCGGTGATGATCTACGGCCACGGGGACTGTGAATACTGCGCCCCCCAGACGGAGGCCGTGGGAAGACTCATGGAGCAATCCGGCGATGAGGTGGAGTACTTCAACATCCCCAGCGACGGCAGCGATTCCCGGAAAGATTACTTCTCGGTCTACGATCCCGACGGGGGAGCGACCTACGTGCCCCTGACCGTCTTCGTGACCCTGGTCCAGGACAGCGAGGGCGAGGTGCAGGTGGCCTGGCACAGCTCAGAGGACATCACCGGGGAGGAGTGGCTCAGTTCTTACCTGGAGGACGCCATCGCCCTCTATCAGGAGAACGTGGCCGACTGGAAATAAGCAAGCAGCGATTATACTCCGGCCGATTCAGCGGCCAGCATTTCATTTTTGAGGGATCCGCAGGCGATTTTTTCCAGGCTTTTTTCAAGACTCTGATTATCAGGCCGTCCCGGAGGATTGGGTCCCCCGGGCTCAGGCCATCAATGCGCCGTAGATCATGCCCACGGCCGTGGAGATCAGCACCACCAGGGCGATGTAGACGCTGGCCTTCTTGCCTCCGATCACCCGCCAGATGACGATCATGTTGGGAAGGCTAAGCGACGGGCCGGACAGCAGCAAGGCCAGGGCCGGGCCGGGCGCTGTAATCCCGGCGCTGTACCCAAAGAGCGTCCCAACGATAGGCACCTCCAGCAGGGTGGGCATGTAGAGCAGGGAGCCGATCACCGAGGCGGTGAAGCAGGCCAGGAAGCCGTTTGATCCGAAGATGGACCTGATGATCTCCACCGGCAGGAAGTAGCCGATCACTCCGGTGATGAAGGTCCCGGCCACCAGCAGGGGAAATATCTTCTTGACCAGCCACCAGGTCTCTTCCAGGAAGGCGGCCTCCTCCTCCCGGGAGTAGAAAGACCGCATGATGTAGGCCGCGGCCAGGGCCAGGACGGCCACGATGGCCGCTTTTGCCAGCAGGCTCACCAGGGAGGTGGTGGCCACCAGCAAGATGGCCACCAGCAGGCCCAGGAAGGCCAGGGTCAGGCGGCCGGGCCTGCCCGCGTCCTGGTCCGGAGCCGGAACCGGGGCTGCCGCCACAGTCCCCTGGCACTCTCTGTCGCCCCGGTCGAATATGGCGGACATGGTCAGGCCGATTAGCACGGCCATGGTTACCGCCGCCACCGCCCTGGCCAACCCCAGGTCCAGTCCCAGAACCCTGGCGGTCAGGATTATGGCCAGGAGGTTGATGGCCGGGCCGGAGAAGAGGAAGGCCGTGGCCGGCCCGATGCCTGCCCCCCTCCTCTCGATCCCGGCGAACATGGGCAGGATGGTGCAGCTGCACACCGCCAGTATGGTCCCGGAGGTGGCAGCCACCGGGTAGCAGAGCCACTTGCTGGCATCTCTGCCGAAGTACTTCAGCACCGTCTCTTTGTTCAGCAGAGCTGCTATGGCTCCGGCAATGAAGAAGGCCGGAACCAGGCAGGTCAACACGTGGGCAGAGAGGTACTCCAGCAGAGTCTCCAGGCCCGCGTTCAGGGGTGCCGCTATTATTTCGAACACCAGGTAATTCCACCCAATTTATAATTTTAATTGTTGCCTTTTAATTTCTGATGGACTTTTCCAGAAGCTTCTCCGCCCCGGTCAGCTTGGAGATGTGACTGAGAACCAGAGAATCCACCTCCCTCAGCAGATCGAGGATCCCGGGGTCCGCTATCCTGTAAAGAGTGCGCTTGCCATCGATTCGCCGCTCCAGAATGCCCGCCTCGTAGAGTATGTTCAGGTGCTTGGATATGGTGGACTGGGAGCGCTGGAAGGCGGGCAGGATCTCGCAGACGCATCTCTCGCCCCCGGTCAGGAGCTCCAGCAGCTCGAGCCTGGTGGGATCGGCCAGGGCGCTCAGGACCTTGACCCGCAATTCCAGCACGGATTCTCTTGTCATGTCTGACTCCATAGTGGACATATTCGTATATAAACATATCGTCATAATGCGATTTAATGATGGGTACGGCCTGTCTCCGAGAAAACGTCCACGGGAAAAGCCCATTGAGCCCATTGTTTGATTCCTGGCCTTGGTCTATCCCGCCTCTCATCCTGCCGTCACTGCCAGCCAGGATCGGAGCCTGCTTTAGCGAATCACTCCCTTTGAAGGCTGGCGAACGGATCTGTACCCCTTATCACAATTTTCTGAATTCTGAGAAAAGTTTAATTATTTTGAACGACAACCCCCTGAGCAGCACAGCCAGATCGGGGGCGAACTTTGGCAGACGAAGAGAGACAGGAGAAATGCTGCGATCAACCGGTGGCCATGGGGTGCCGGGTGCAGGCCGTGGTCAGCGTCGACGACCGGGGTCAGATGGTCCTTCCCAAGGAGATAAGAGATAAGGCCGGGATCGGGCCCGGAGACAAGCTGGCGGTGGTGTCCCTGGAGAAGGATGGGAGCATCTGCTGCATCTCCCTCATCAAGATATCCCAGCTGGACCAGATGGTCCGGTCCCACCTGAGGCCGGTCATGAAAGAAATAGTTGAGTTTTGAAGAATGACATAGTTGCGAAGACTGAATCGCGAAAATATAATATTTAATTCAGAATATTGAAAACCAATACAAAATCCAAGGTGTGGCAATGAAAGACGAAGACATAAAGCTGGCTGTAAAGAATGGCTATGCTCGAATCGCCAGGAAATCCGACCTGTGCTGCTCCTCCAGCGGCTGCTGCGGGACGGCGGCTCCCATCAAGATCAGCAAGAAGATCGGCTATTCCGATCAGGAGATGATGTCCGTTCCTTCTGAAGCCAATCTGGGCCTGGGGTGCGGCAATCCCACTGCTCTGGCCTCCCTGCAGGAAGGGGAGGTCGTCCTGGACCTGGGATCCGGGGCGGGCTTCGACTGCTTCCTGGCCGCCCGCAGGGTGGGGAATTCCGGCAGGGTGATCGGGGTGGACATGACCCCGGAGATGATCGAGAAGGCCAGGAGGAACTCCTCCCGGGCCGGCTTTGCCAACGTGGAGTTCCGGCTGGGCGAGCTGGAGAGCCTGCCCCTGGAGGACGGGGAGGTGGACGTGATCATCTCCAACTGCGTGATCAACCTGGTGCCGGACAAGGAGCAGGTCTTTCGGGAGGCCTTCCGGGTGCTAAAGCCCGGGGGTAGGATCATGGTCTCGGACATCGTCTTGCTTGCGCCCCTTCCCGATTTCATCAGGGACTCGGTCGACGGCTACGTCGGCTGCGTCTCCGGAGCGGTGATGAAGGACCAGTATCTGGAGGCCATCCGGTCCGCCGGGTTCCAGTATGTGCAGATAGTCGACGAGTCAGCATTTCCCCTGGACTGTCTGGCCAACGAATCCGCAGGCCAGCAGGTCATGGGCAAGAGCAAGATCCCGGCCAGGAAGCTGAAGGAGGTGGAGGCTTCCATCAGCAGCCTGAAGGTCAGCGCATTCAAGCCGGCATGAGGTTTCGGAAGACCTGGGAACCGGGGCTTCGGGGCGGCCTGGCCAGAGCAGTGCCGTCCCGGTTTTTTTGCCAAAAATTGAAGGATTTTCAATCCCGGAATGGGGACGAGCCGGCACCAGGGGATGTGGTACGTGATGGCCTGAAGGGTCCCCGCGCCTGGATGTCACCCTTTCACGCCCGAATGGCCCGTCTTTTTCCGGGAAAAGGTGTGGCGACAGTTTTTAGCGCTGCCACAAATTCAAAGCGGTATCAGTCGATGGCATCATCGAGTTTGCCATAGAGACTATGGATCGCAGAATCGCAGGTCATCGGATCTCAGAATCACATCTGTCGAGCTTGAATCACAGCAATGTGGAACCAAATCACATATGTCAAGAATATCAAAAACACCGATTTTCAAAACCTTTTCTCAGTTAGCAGAGCCCCTCCCGACAGGAGAAGTATTTCCAGGCCCTGCCGGGCTTTCTTTAGCCCTGAGTCTTGGACGACAGCCTGGGGGGCAAAGGCTCCCGGCGTTCGGTCTCCATCAAGCGATACTCCCGGTTATTCCGGTTGCCGCGGCGGTCCAGTATGCCGTCCCGGTTCATGCGTGACAGATAGGTGGAGACGGTGCTTAGCTTGATGTCTTCACAGACGGTCTCGTAACGTTCCCGGAGGCTCTGGGTTGTGAACCAGCTATCGGGAAACTCGTACTCGATGAAATAACGAAGCTTGTCCATCAGGGTGCCGCCGGTCTCAAGTTTGGATTGACTGGCTGCGGGCACTTCCGGATCGGAGAACACGCCAGATGCGTTCAGAAAGTCCACGACTCTCTCTCGAATGGAGGACCTCTCCACGCCCTTGGATTCAAACTCAAAGGAGGATCTCGTGCCTTCGTCTTCAATCTCGATCCGGATCTTCATGTCTTTTCTCCAAAGGCTTCCGACTTCAGGTGCTCTGCACCTGCCTGACCCTGGCCAGAGAAGAAACCTCTACCGCAGCCTGGGTCGGAGGCTGTGAATTGCCAGTCTCAACTTTCATGGCCCTGTTGAACTGGTTGGCCTTGTCCAAATCCATCGGCAGCGTGAACAACTTTATGTGACATCTCATCTCGGCTCATCCCTTGCATCTTGCGATACGCCGGCCTACAGGGCTACCTTCAGGCATAAATGAGGTCCCTCCTACATCCGCCTCTGCCCCTGGGTCCGGATTTCGCGTCCGGCTTTTCCGTACACTGCATCGATATTTCCGCCCGGTCGCCCTTCACAACCAGGCATATCTCTGCTACTCCCTTCGCATCAGCCAGTCTTGCCCGGTCGCCCTTCAACGACCCGGCCTCGACTATGCCATCCCTTTCCTTTTACAGCACGAGACCGAACAGACTGCCCTTCACAGCCCGATCCAATCTCCCTTACTCCCTTCAATTTCAGATATCCGTAGCGCCCTTCAACGCCCCGGATTTCCTTTGCTACTCCCTTCGTATATTTGGAACGATCAACCAGCCGCCCTTCAACGGCTATGGGCCGATCTCCAGCTACTCCTTCCGGTTGCTACTCCTTTCTTATCCATTGCGCTCCGTGAAGGCCCTTCAACCACCACGGATTGGCTACCCCTTCGCATACGATGATCTTGCCCGGTCGCCCTTCACAACCCTGCAGGACCACCACCCTACTACCATCCCTTCGTATTCACTTGCCGAAACGACTGTCGCAGGACCGCCCTTCTACAGCCCGGCGTCGGCATTTGCATTGTAGGAAAGCATCATGAGGATTTTGGAATCGGATTATTCGAACCATACGGCGACATCTCCGATCCCGAGATCAGCCCTAAAGATTAGCTTTATCCCTCCTCACGACCAACCCTACCACTGTGATCAGACAGGCTGTGAAGCCCGCCCTACAATAATACAAGTAGTGAACAAAGGTATATAAACTTTACGAGAGTGGTGAGCTGTATTCAAAGGCTAAAAACACCAATTATTGCTTATTTTTGGATTTTAACCCATAATTTTGGTTATCGATTGACTTCACATTGTGCTTACCGATTGTGAAATGATTCACTCAAAAACTGTGAACTAATTTCTACAAAATGTAGATAGATAAAAATAAGAATATGTAAAAAGTGCGCGGACCACTAAGTGGATTATCTCTTATCAAAGAAACAAAGCAGGTGAGCGCGCCCTGGGATAAAATACGTCAGCGGAATGCATGAGGAGTTCCTCTCCCTCCGGCACAACGGACGCACACCCCCTTCTCCGGAATATGACATCTCGCGCATACAAGCCGACCGCAGAGCTGACATGTATAAAGCTTGCCAGCCTGGCCACAAATCGAGCAAATGCCCATTATTTCCATACTCAAGAGGCCTGATTGGGCTCGTAGTACTCCTCTACCAGCCAATCTCCGATTTCCTTGAGATACCTTTTGCGGCGCTCATCTTCCAAAATAGCCTGGTAAATCTCCGGTAAATCCTCGGTTAAATCTTCGTACATGGTTTAACGTAAAATCTCACCGATCGGCATTTAAATCTATCGAATAAACAGGAGATTTTAAATTATTTTCCTGCGCCAAAGAAGGCGTCGAGATTCAGGGACTACTATCTTTCCTCCAGAGCATCAGCAGCACCGGTCCTTCGTCCACCCGCAGCGGGCCGGCGTGAGGTGGATGGTCCCCGCAGATTATGAGCATGGTATCAGCACGCAGGGCCCCGGCGATCCTCCCGATGTGGGCGTCCACGGCCCGGGCCGCTGGGGAGATCATGTTCGCGGGTCCGGAGTGGCAGAAGCGGTCGATGGCCGTGAAATGGGACGCCAGAATCCGGGGCTCCAGGGCCAGGGCCTCCAGGGAAGAGCGGCATATCCGGCGGTCGAACTCCAGGGGGCCCAGACTGCCTGGAACTCCCCTGATGATGTCGATTCGTCCCTGAAAGGCCTCTGCTCCCTGCTGCTCCATGACCACCGCGGATCGTAGCCCCTTTTCGTGGGCCATCTCTAGCACGCTCTTTATTCCCGAACGGGAGGCGTCCGAGGTGCGGTACACGCCGTGGCTCCGGGGGAGGAGCCCCGTCAGGATGGAGGCGATGGCCGGGGTGGTGTGGCCGGAGGCGGGAGCGGCCCCGAACATGAGCCCCTGGCCGGCCATACGGGGCAGGTTGCATAGCCCGGGCCGCAGGAGCCGGTAGAGCCCGCATCCCAGGGCATCCACTATCAGGATGACGGCTCGCGAGCACCCCCAGTCCTCCACCTGCTCCAGGGCTGTGCCGTCAGGGTCCTCCATCTCCAGGCCCAGCACCCGGGCCACGGTAGGGGCCACATCCACCAGATGAACACCATCTCCCGGGGGCTTCATCTTCCCGGTCCTCTTCTCACCAGGCACCCTCGTCTCCGGTCCTCCTCTCTCCATTCTTCGCCTCGCCAGGCATCATCCACTCCGGCCCTCTTCTCTCCATTCTTCACCTCAGCGGGCATCATTCTCCCCGGTCCTCCTCATTCCATTCTTCACCTCACCGGGCCAGGCCCCGTGCCCCGATCCTCCCTCCCGCTGGGTGCGGATCGCCGATAAGGATCGCCGATAATATTCTCTGCCCCATTCTCGAGGCCCATTCACTGCGCCATTCTTGGCCCGGGGCTGGCAGAGGTTTTTGGCCCTCTCCGCGAAGATCTCTTCTGGAATTGATTCGCCCCGCGGGCTAATCTTATTTATGTCGCCAGGAGGAAGTGACGCTCATGGACACCAGGGGCCGGGAAGGCGAGGGGGATTTGACCTACAAGACGCTGCAGAAGGCTTCCTCCCGGGCGGCGGAGGCCATCGGCCGGGAGAAGGAGGTGGTGGTGGTATCCCACATCGATGCCGACGGCCTGTGCTCGGCAGGGGTGATATGCACCGCCCTGGACCGCAGACAGATCGAGCATCAGCCGTTGTTCTTCAAGCAGCTCGACCGCCCGGCCCTGGAGAAGGTGGCCGACCAGGGAATGAACCTGGTCATCTTCACCGATCTGGGCAGCGGAATGCAGGCCGAGATCGCGGGGATGAAGCTTCGGGCGGTGATCGCCGACCACCACCGGCCGGCGGCGGCTGACAATAGCAGCAGGGATAGCATCTTGGCCCACATCAACCCCCACCTGGCAGGGGCAGACGGAGCCACCCAGCTCAGCGGCAGCGG
>JAAEEW010000169.1 GCA_013415595.1 Methanosarcinales archaeon
GGAGTGCACGCCCTCGGAGACGACAATCGACTACTCCCGGGAGACCATCGTCCGCCATTTCGTAGAGGTCTTCCGGGAGGCCGTGGGCTACCAG
Source organism: Methanosarcinales archaeon (assembly GCA_013415595.1). GTDB lineage: Archaea > Halobacteriota > Methanosarcinia > Methanotrichales > Methanotrichaceae > JAAEEW01. Next base: position 95 of record JAAEEW010000169.1, read on the forward strand.
GGGGGCTTCAAAATCCTGGCCCGTGACCACCAGCAAAAGCACGTGGGCCTGGGCTCCACCGGCTCCGTCCTCCTGGCCCTGGCCCAGGCCATGAACGCCGCCCTGGACTCTCCTTTGAACTCCGAGGAGATCCGCCTGCTGATAGGCAACAACTACGTGGAGGAGACCGAGGACGGCAGGGTGACCCTGGGCTTCGAGACGGGGGTAGGTCCGGCCGCAGCCACCTACGGCGGCATGGCCATCACCGGCGACGAGCTGGCCCTGGTCTACCACCATCCCTTCGCCGACGGAAAGAACGTGTTCATCATCATACCCCCGACCACCGTCTCCTCCTCCGGCCGCCAGGAGTTTGACCTGCTCATGAACCGGGCCCGGGACCTGGACTACCGGGACCGGGAGCTGAAAGCCTATCTAGTGCTCATGGACCTCATCCCCGCCCTGGAGAAGAGCGACCTGGTCCGTCTGGGAGATGTGGTCTGGGAGATCGAGTTTCGGGGCTCCAAGAGGGCGGAGGTGGAGCACCACAGCTTCGAGATCTATCACTACATGAGCCGTCTGCGGGAGCAGGGGCTGGAGTTCGTGGGCATGAGCTCGGTTGGGCCGTCCATCGCCGTGGTCACGGGCCGGGGCCGGAAGGAGATTGAAGCGATCGTGGAGCCCCTGGGCCTGAAGATCGCCATCGCCACCATGGTGGATAACCATGGAGTCCGGGTCGGCCAGGTGAATGGAGATCAAATGAATGGTGACCAGGGGAGCCTGGATTTGACGAAGAGCGGTGATCTCGAGCTTTGATCTCGACTGATGGCCAGGGCTCGGGGCTGCGAACTGGCCAGGGCCGCCCAAAGCCCTCTTTTTTCTCCGTCCTGGCCTTCTTCGCAGCTGCACCATCGGCCAATCATCTTCAGCAGTCGTCGGCAGCCGTCGGCTGTCTGTGGTCCCTGCACCACTGCCCTCCTTTCGTCATTCTCCCTCCATCTCTCTGGCAAAAAGAGGCCTGGCAAGAGACGACAATCCGGATAATCGCGGATTTAAGCGCCGCAATTTCCTTTTCAGGGGTCAGGTTTAACTAGGGTGATGAAGTCTCGTCCACCATTGATAATCGATTTCCACACCCACCTGTATCCGGAGAGCGTGGCCGCCAAGGTCTTTCCCGCAGCCAGGAAGAAGCTGAAGGTGGAGGTGGCCGGAACCGGCTCCCCCTCGGACCTGGGCCAGCGCATGCGCTCCGCCGGGGTGGATCGTGCGGTGGTCCTGCCCCTGGCCAAAGGGACCCGGGACGTATCTTCCGTGAACCGGTGGACCCTATCCGTTCTGGAGGAGGGGATGATCCCCTTCGGGGCGGTCCATCCCTTCATGGAGGACCTGGAGGAGGAGCTGGACCGCCTCCAGGCTCAGGGGTGCCGGGGGGTGAAGATGATGCCTCTGCTGCAGGAGGTCTTCCCCGACGATCCCCGCTCTGCCAGGCTTTACGAGGGTCTGATAGAGCGGAAGATGCTCCTGGTGACCCACGCCGGAAAGGATCCTCTGGAGCGCGAGGAGGTCTACGGCACACCCGAGCATTTCGCCCGCATGGTGGAATGCTATCCCGAGCTGCGAGTGGTGCTGGCCCATTTAGGTGGTCTACGCATGTGGGACGAGGTGCAACGCCATCTTCTGCCGGCGGCCAGAGAGGTCTACTTCGACACCGCCTACGTCTCCCACTACCTGAGCCGGGGGGAGATGATCGACCTGATCGAGGAGATCGGGGCCGACCGGGTGCTCTTTGGCACCGATTACCCCTGGGAGGATCCGGGGACGGGGCTTCAGATCCTGAGGAGCCTGGAGTTGCCGAAAATCGATTTGCTGCTCTATGGAAACGCTGCCCGGCTCCTGAGCCTGTGATGCTCGTCCCTGCCAGAGGCGGTGGGCCTATCCATCCAACGAGCATTGCCCTCCGGCCCTGTGGATCAAGATTATAATCGATGTCGCCCCTGGTCTCTCAAATGAACTTCGACGTGCTTTTTGCAGTGAGAGAGGAACTGGAGCAGAACGCAGACGAGCAGGTGAAGCAGAGCGCCAGGCGTTTTTTCAAGGATGAGGCCCTGTTCCTGGGAGTCAGGACTTCCGTCGCCACAAAGATTGCTAAAAAGTATTTCAAGGTGATACGGGCTGAGAACAAGCAGGACATATTCGCATTATGCGAAAATCTCCTGCAGTCGGACTACGGAGAGGAGGCCTTCATCGCCTTTCTATGGGCTTACTTCATCCGGGAGCGGTACCAGCCGGAGGACTTCTTCGTATTCCAGAGGTGGATCAGCCAGTACGTCAATAACTGGGCCAAGTGCGACACCCTGTGCAACCACGCCGTGGGCTCCTTCATCGAGGAGTACCCGTCGTTCATCGAGAACCTCAAGGACTGGGCCCGGTCGGAGAACCGGTGGCTGAGACGGGCCTCGGCAGTGACTCTGATTCTTCCCGCCAGGCGGGGGCGCTTCCTGGAGGAAGTATTCCAGATATCGGACATCCTGCTGAAGGATGAAGAGGACCTGGTGCAGAAGGGCTACGGCTGGATGCTGAAGGAAGCGAGCAGGGCCCACCAGGCTGAGGTCTTTGAGTACGTGATGAGAAATAAAAAAGACATGCCCAGGACCGCATTGCGGTATGCGATAGAGAAGATGCCGGCGGACATGAGAAAGAAGGCCATGGCCAGGTAGGTTCGCGCCAGTCGTCGCCATCCGCCCCGACTCCTGCAAAATTCTTGACTCTGGCATTTTGCCCGGGCAGAGCTGGATTTTTTTGTCCTGCTGCCGCAAGGCATCAGGCCCTCGAGTCCTGCGAATGAGCATCATCTCTTGGAGCGCTCATTGCCCACTCATTGCTCACGTATTGCCCGCTCAATCGACCACTCATCGCCCCTGGTGGCTCCCCGGGACCTCTCCTGGAAGGGCGAAGGGGTGATCAACGGTGCTATGGCCGACGGACGGGGCCC
>JAAEEW010000170.1 GCA_013415595.1 Methanosarcinales archaeon
CCTGCTTCCTCTCTGCCCCGTGTTCGAGCCCCCCTGCCGTCATGCCAGCTTGGGATACAACAACCGCCGCTCCCCCTGGCGCAGCATCTCCACCTCCATGCCGTACAGCCGCGCCATGGTGGCCGGATTGATGACCTCGCCCGGTCTCCCGGCGGCCGCCACCCGGCCCTGGGACACCATGATCACGTGATCGGCGTACAGCAGGGCCAGATTGGGATCGTGCAGGGTGAGCAGAACGGTGAGCTCCCGCTGATGCGCCAGGTCGCAGATCAACTGCAGGATCACGGTGGTGTTCTTGAAATCCAGATGATTGGTGGGTTCGTCCAGGAGCAGGATCTGGGGCTCCTGGGCCAGGCAGCGGCCGATGAGCACCAGTTGCCGTTCCCCGCCGCTGATCTGGGTGTAGGGCTTGTCGGCCAGATGCCTGAGGCCCAGCAAGCCGATGACCTCCTCCACCACCTGCTGATCCTCCCGGCTGGGTTGGCCCCAGAACGACACCCGGGACAGACGCCCCAACAGGATCAACTCCCGCACCGTGTAGGGAAAGACCGGATGATGATCCTGGGGCACCATGGCCACCAATCGGGCCAGGGTCGGCGGCTGCAGCTCGGCTAAATCGTGCCCGGCCAGGTTGATGAGGCCCTGCCGGCACTGATGCTGGGCCGCGATACACAACAGCAGAGTGGTCTTGCCGGAGCCGTTGGGACCCAACAGGACCGACACCTCCCCGGGCCGGGCCGTAAGATCGATCTGCCGGAGAATGGGACGACCGTTGATCTGGAATGACACATCGCTGACGGTAATCATGTGGTCCAGGACTGTTGGGCCCGTTTCTTGAGCAAAAAGATGAAAAACGGCGCTCCCGTCAGGGTGGTGATGATTCCCACCGGGATCTCGCCGCCGGTCAGGGTCCGGGCCACCGTGTCGGAGAGCACCATGAAGCTGGCCCCCAGGGCCATGGACACCGGCACCACCCGGCGATGGTCCGGCCCCACCAGCATGCGCACCACGTGGGGCACCATCAACCCCACCCAGCCGATGATGCCCGAGACCGACACCGCCGCCGCCACCGTGATGGCCGCGGCCAGGATAAACAGACCCCGTTCCCGGCTGACCGACATCCCCAGGGCCTTGGCTTCGGCATCTCCCATGGACAGGGCATTGAGACGCCACCGTCCCAGCCAGATAATGCCCGACCCGGCCAGGATCCAGGGCGCCGACTTCTGGACCGCCTGCCAGTCGGCCAGGGACAGGCTGCCCATGAGCCAGAACACGATGCTGGCCAGTTTGTGGGGGTCCACCAGGAACTTGACGATGGACACCAGGGCCGAAAAGAAGGCCGACACGATGACCCCGGCCAGGATCAGCGACAGGATCGGGACCTCCCCCCGGGTGCGGGCCAGAAAAAAGGTTAAAAACGCCGCGGTCAGACTGCAGACGAAGGCTCCCACCTGAATGGGAACCCCCGGCAGGAAGGCTACCGAGAGAGCGCAGCCCAAGGCCGCCCCTGACGATAGGCCCAGAATGAAGGCGTCCACGAGGGGGTTGCGGAAGACCGCCTGTAAGGTCGTGCCGGAGGCGGAGAGGGCCACTCCCACCAGCATGGCCAACACGATCCGAGGTAGGCGCACTTGGAACAGGATAGCCCACATCTGTTCCGAGACCGCCTCCCGGCCGGAAGAGAACAGAACATACTGCCAGACCTCCTTCCACGGCACTGTGTAGGCGCCCATTTGCAGGGCCAGAAACATCACCGGCAGGGGGGATACCAACAGTCCCCACCGCAGCCACGACGACGCGGTCATGGGCGCCTCTCGTACTCAATCCCGAAACAGGCCGGGTAAAAGCGGCTCAGGGCCGCCTCGGCTTCTGCCGGGGAGATGTCCTGGGGATAAAATTTCTGCGCCATCCACCAGGCCAGATCCACAATGCGGGGGGACCAGGTGGAGCCCCGCGTGGCCTTAAACACCCGGCCGTCTTTCACGGCCTGGACCGTCTGCCACTTGGCATCGTGTTTCAGATCGTCCGGACCATAGGTGGCCGAACCCCAGATCAGCACCACCTCCGGGTTCAAGGCCACGATCTCCTCCATGGAGAGTTCCCGGTTGAAACCGTCGATAAATTCCCCCAG
>JAAEEW010000022.1 GCA_013415595.1 Methanosarcinales archaeon
AGGCCATGTGTAATCCCTGGCCAGCTGGCTTTCAGCCTCCAGCTCGGTCTTCTCGATGATCACGTTACCAGAGCCTGATTCCTTCTCCACCAGCTTGGCCCCGGAGTAGCCATACTGGGTAGAGATGATCATCTCTACATTCTTGTAGCCCACGCCCTTTACAGTAGCCTTCTCGTACATGTAGTTGGCAGCGCTGGCCATGCTGATTATGGCCATAGCTACAAGTGCTAACATTAGAATCTTCTTCGTTGAGGTCCCTCCTAAATTAGATGCCTGATGGAGGCTACTTCCTTATAGACTTTTTTACATCTTTCTCGAATGGAATTATCAGTTTGCACTACCTGGCCGCTTTTTGGCCATCAGAGATAAACCAGTATTTAAAGAGGGATGCAGATCTATTGAAAGCTCGGACATTAATTTGAAAGCTCGGGCATTAGGCCGATGCCAAACAGATCAAGTCGAAGTGGATTTTCGTCATCCTGGAAAAATAGATTAAAATGGTGGGGTCACGGCGATTTGAACGCCGGTCACAGGACCCCCAGTCCTGTAGGATACCAGGCTACCCTATGACCCCTCGCGCATTCGGCGCCCTGAAGATAGGAGCACGCCCATATAAGTCTTTCCCGTATTCGTGGATTTCTCGACCTCTGCGGGCAAGGGCCCGGCCCTCATTCTGCTGTGAATAAACCTGAACATCTCTCCATTCCCGCATCTTTTCCAAATCCTGCAGGGATCTCTCAAAGATGAAATAGCACTGGCTCATACCCAGTCATCGGAGATGAACCCCCAGCCTGGACCTGGCGTCTACGGAGTTCCCGGGAGCACGCCGGCCAACCTGCCTCCGGCCCGGATTCGGGACCCGGCCATCGACGTCCTGCGAGGCCTGGCCATCGTCAGCATGGTGGCAGCCCACCTGTCTCCGGCACTGGAGGGCCCGGCTCCCCTGTGGCTGCGGGCCGGGGGCTCCATCGCCGCGCCCCTGTTCATCCTGATCTCGGGAATGATGGTATCCCTCTCCAGCCGGGAGAGGGGCCGGGACCTGGGGCGCTTCCTCCGCCGGGGCGGCCAGGTCCTTCTCGCAGCCGTCCTGGTGGACCTGATGGTATGGAACATCTACCCCTTTCTCAGCTTCGACGTGCTGTACCTCATCGCTCTGGCCATTCCCCTGACCTTCCTGACCCTGGGGCAATCAGCCAGGATGCGGTTCGCGCTGGTGCTGCTGATCTTCCTGGCCGCTCCTTTCCTGCAGCAGCATCTGGGCTACGCCGACTACCCCACCGAGATCACCCTTCTGGGCACCCGGGCCGTCTACCCCCACAGTCCGACCGGGATTGCCAACCACTGGCTGGTGGACGGCTGGTTCCCCATCTTTCCCTGGCTCGGCTTCTCCATCCTGGGAACCGTCCTGGCCGACCTGCGCTGGAGGCCCCGGCCGGAAGGGGACGGCCTTCTGACCGTGGGCTTCAACACAGTGAGCTTCTTCCTGGCCGGCCTTTGCCTGGCCGTGGCCGGAAGCGCCGCCCTGGCCCGGTCGCTGGGGGATCTGGCCACCCGGGGCGGCTACGTGGAGCTATTCTACCCGCCCACCGCCGCCTACCTGGCCGCGTCTGTGGGAGTCTGCCTGCTGCTTTTCTTCCTGGCGGACCTGCTTCCCCGTCAGGCTGCCCAGAGGCCTCTAGCCGTCCTGGTAGAGCACTCCCTCTTCATGTACGTGCTGCACCTGGCCCTGATCCGCTATCTGGTTTACACCCTGTGGCCGGAGGAGAGCCTGGGGGCCTTCCTGCTGGTCTTCTTCGGAATGGTCCTCCTGATGGTGGCTGCCGGAGAGCGCCTGGGGCCCTGGAAGCGGAAACTTGAGAACCGGAGAAGCAAGCGTCGCTACGCGCATGGAAGATGAAAGACTGCCACAGCGGTCGAAACAAAACCATTTCGGAAGACAGGAGAATAATCGAGAGAAGATATTGGATGATGAGATTGGATGGTGAGATCGGACGATCAAATTATGCGATGTAATTGTGCAATATAATTTTGCGATGTATGATGAGGTTGAAGAAGATGCTGGACGAAGGGCTCAGGAAGTCTTCTTGATGCCCACGCTTATCATCCAGATCCCGGCGACGATTATCATGCCGAAGAAGGCCGCGCCCACCAGCTCCCATCCTTCAGGCAGGTCCGAGATCAGGACCACTCCCACGGCGATGGACCCCGCCCCCAGGCTGATGGTCCCCAGCCTTCCCGATACCACGCTGATCAGGAGTCCCAGGCCGATCAGTCCCGCTGCCAGATCCAGAATTGCCGCCGGAAGCATGAAACTACCTCCCCATGTCAGGTACTTAAGCTTTATCTGGCCGGCCGGGGGCCGGTTTCGCGTCGCGGCCTTTCGCCCTGGGGACCCGGGCGGAAGCTATGGGCCGCCCGGCCACTCCAACGCTTTTTTCAGTCTCTGCTTTCCGTCATATATTTACCTCACTTAGACCTTTAAAAAATGGATGAAGCGCATCTACATGGATCATTCGGCCACCTCTCCCGTGGCCCCGGAGGTCCTGGAGGCCATGCTTCCCTATTTCACGGAGGTCTACGGCAACGCCTCCAGCCTGCACAGCTTTGGCCGGGAGGCCAGAGAGGCCCTGGAGGCAGCCAGGGAGAAGGTGGCCGGCCTCATCGGAGCCCGGCCGGAGGAGATCTATTTCACCAGCGGGGGGACCGAGTCGGACAACATGTCCCTGAAGGGCATAGCCCTGAAGAACCGGGAGCGGGGCAGGCACATCATCACCTCCTCCATCGAGCACCCGGCCATCCTGGAGGTCTGCCACAAGCTGGAAGGGCAGGGCTTTGAGGTAACCTACCTGCCGGTGGACCGCGAGGGCCTGGTCTCTCCTGCCGACGTGGAGGAGGCGCTCAGGGATGACACCATTCTCGTATCCATAATGCACGCCAACAACGAGATCGGCACCATCCAGCCCATCCAGGAGATAGGCAAATTGGCCGCGGAAAGAGATGTCTACCTGCACACCGACGCCGTCCAGACCGCCGGCAAGATCCCGGTGGACGTGGACCGGCTGGGAGTGGACCTGCTCTCCATCTCCGCCCACAAGCTCTACGGCCCCAAGGGGATCGGAGCCCTGTACGTGCGAAAGGGGACCAGGATGGAGAGCATCACCCAGGGCGGAGGCCACGAGGGCGGGCTTCGCTCCGGCACGGAGAACGTCCCCGGGGCGGTGGGCCTGGCCAGGGCGGCAGAGCTGGCAGAGGAGATAATGCAGCCGGAGATGGAGCGGCTCACTGCTCTGCGAGACCGCCTGGGAGAGTTCGTGCTGGAGAACATCCCGGACTCCTGGATCAACGGCCACCCGGTCCGTCGCCTCCCGGGAAACCTGAACCTGGGATTTGCCCGGGTGGAGGGCGAATCGCTGCTTTTGTTCCTGGACATGAAGGGCATCGCCGTCTCCACTGGCTCGGCCTGCTCATCCAGGAAGCTGGAGGCCAGCCACGTCCTGCGCTCCCTGGGTCTCCCTCCCCTGATGTGCCACGGCTCCCTGAGGATAACCATGGGACGCAGCAACACCTCTGAGGACGTAGACTATCTGCAAAGCTCGCTGCTGGAGGCGGTGGAAAGGTTCAGGAGCATATCTGCGCGGTGAAATCGATAATGCCGGTCGAAAGCTGGAGCTGGGCGCTGGAAAGGCCTTCCTTTCAGCTCTACCTCTCAGCTCTCAGATGGGCCGGGGAACCGGCCGTTGATCTCCTTTTCCCGGAGAAGTTCAATCCCCAGATCGGCCAGGACCTGGGCTATCTTCTTCTTGTCAGGTGAGCGCAGGGATTTGCGGTCAAAATAGGCGTATTCTGCGTTTGACTTCTCCGCAGCATCCTGGATGCTATCCCGATCCAGAGCGCCGACCTGATAGTTGGAGAAGAGATGGCCAAAGGCGGCAGAGGTCTCCAG
>JAAEEW010000171.1 GCA_013415595.1 Methanosarcinales archaeon
CCGAAGAAACTAAGGGTCCTTGAGAAAAAGCTTGGAACACATGTATTCCCCACCGGGTGAGAGTTAAGGTTCGAAATCCTCTATTGATATCTGTGGAGAATAGTTTATACAGGTCAATGGCGGTCGACTGCGGCCTTTGATGCCACAGCAGGCCGTTTTGGATGGAATCCGGGGCCGGGGGCTAATCCCGAAATCCCGTCGAGGCTGCCCCGGAGAGTACAGTCGTTATTGGAAGGAATACAGTCAGTATTGATGATTCAGGTGTGGTAGGTGTTGACGTTGAGAGTCTCACGTTCAGATATTATGGCCCTGCTTATGGTGCTTCTGGTGCCGATGGTGCTGATGGGCCAGGTCCCGGCCGAGGAGTCTCCCTGGACGGTTGAGCCCTGGCCGGCGGACAATGCCAGCGTTGGGCTGTCCCCGGAGGGAATCGACCTGTCGCAGTACAGGGAGTTCATCCGGGAAGGGCCGGCTACGGATGGCTTCCAGGCCTTCAACCTCTCCGGAAGCGAGCCCTCAGTGCTCCTGGCCCTGGGGATGGCCATTCCCTGGAGCATGTACCAGCCCCCGGGCCCCGGCCCCCAGCTGTGGATCGGGGGAGGGGATAGCTGGGCCCAGTACGCGGCCCTTCCCCAGAATGGCTTCCTGGAGCTGATAGCCTTCTCTTCCCGGGGAGGCCAGGCCAGGCTCAGCCGTTTCACCTCCTCCGGATCTTCCGGGGAGAACTATTCCCTGGCGGCCGGCTATCAGAAGATGACCGTGCACATGGCCATCCCGGGCCGGACCCTGCTGTTGCTGGAGGTGGATGGCCAGCCCGGCAATGCGGTGATCGCAGACGTGATATCCGCTGACGCCGGATCGGAGGCCAGGAGGTCTTTGCCGGAAGAGGTGCTGAAGTTCTCTCCGGAGAACGCCGTGGTCAAGATTGTCTCTGAGGGCGTCCTGGGCTACGACGTCTACGTAGACGGCGTCTACAACAGGAACGAAGGCAGCGATGGAGCGGTGGACGGCACGGCCATTCTTCCGGTGAAGGGCAATAAGATTCACACCATCGCCGTGGTCCTGCGGGGAGATTTCGGCACCATTCCCTTCCGCCGGGAGTTCAACCGGGAGTTCAAGAGCGGAAATCTGTACACCCTTCGCCTCTGAGATTTGGCATCAGGGATAGTGGACGGCGCATGGAACGGGGGCCTGGGGGCGGACTGCCTGAGCCAAAAAAGCCCCCCCCGCCTCCCCGGACGGCTGTCCGGCTGACGACGGTCCAGGATAAAACGATTCTCTCCCGGACTCTTGCAGGATCAAGCGCCCCTGGGGGCTATGAAAAATTCGACCGCCTTTCATTTGGCAATTAAGGATTCGAAGGGGCCAAATTTTGAGCTAAAAACCACAAAATGACAAAAAATATTTCTCCATTAAGGGGAAGAGTCTTATATGGTGCCATCAAATCAGTTAGTACTGTTCGCATAATCGAGGTACAATCAAAATGAATGTGACAAGCCTTAACCATCCAGATGAAATCTCCTTCGACCGTCCGGCCATAGATGACGGCATGGACATCTGGAGATTGATTGGAGACTCCAAAACGCTGGACCAGAACTCCCCCTACAACTACCTGCTTTTATGCAAACACTTTCCGGAGACCTGCGTGGTGGCCAGACAGGGAAAACAATTGCGTGGATTCATGTCCGCCTACATCCACCCACAGAAGCCCGAGACCGTCTTCATCTGGCAGGTGGCGGTCCATCAGGACTGCAGAAAGTCCGGGGTGGCCAGAAGTATGCTTCAAATCCTGCTCAACCGGGAAGCATGCCGCAATGTCCGGTTCCTGGAGACCACGGTCTCCCCATCCAACAAGCCTTCACGCAGTCTGTTCTATTCTCTGGCCAGAGATCTGCAGACCACGGTCAGAGAGGAGCTGTTCATGTCCCGGGAGGACTTCGGCCAGACCGATCACGAAGATGAGGTGCTGCTGCAGGTCGGCCCCTTCCACATCCAAGATTTTAGGAGATGATTAATTGAGAGTATTTGAAGAAATGGAATCCAACGTCAGAAGTTACATCCGCTCTTTTCCAACAGTGTTCGAAAGCTCCAAGGGCTCCATGCTCTACGACGAGCAGGGGCGGGAATACATAGACTTCTTCAGCG
>JAAEEW010000172.1 GCA_013415595.1 Methanosarcinales archaeon
GAAGATAGAAGATAGAAGATAGAAGATCGATGGTCGAATATCGATGGTAGATGATCCACAGCCGTGCCGGCCATGCCAGCCATGCTCCGGAGATTTGGACAGGAGAGAGACGGCGAGCCGGGGAGAGAGGCAGGGGCAGGAAGCCGCCCGGGACCATCGAGGAGCCGTCGGCCAGGGCCGAGGGGAGTGGGAGCGGGAAAGGGAGGACGTAGGGAGGGCCAAAGCGGCATGGACCCCGGGGCAGAGGATGATGGGCAGTAGCCCAGGGACCCGGCTCTTCCCCCCACTATCCCTCCCGGGCAGGCTCCGGGAGATTCTGGCGAAGGACTGGAAGCCTGGAAACATCCTCAAAAAAATTTTAATCAATTGTCAGGATTAAATATTACGACATGCTATTGATATCAGAGTGTAATCGTTAGAGAAAAATTCAAGCGGCGATATGACTGGAGGTAGAAGATGAACACCATGAGATTGGCCGTGATCATCGCCCTGGTGATCATATCTTCCTGCTCGGCCGTGGCCCTGGACCTCTCCGGGACCTGGGAATCCACGTACGATCTGGGAGCGGTAACAGAAGTGATGACTGCAGAGATCCAGCAGGACGGAGACACGCTGCTTGGCAGCTACACCGTGGTCCCCTCTGAGGGCGACGAATACTACGGCATCCTGCACGGGACCATAGACGGGGACAGCATCGAGGCCTACTACGTCGTGGTGGTGGAGGCCGGCGGAAAGATCATCCCCGCTGCGGTGACCCTGACCAGGAGCCAGATCGTGGATGAGGACAACCTGGAGGGGACTTTCACCGTGATTGGCGGTGAGATGGACGGCGTCAGCGGTCCCTTCGAGGCCAGGAGAATCAGGTAGATATATCGACATAGAAGGCCCGGGCTTCCGGAGGCTCGATCCAGAAAGACGGGAGCGCAGGAGAGAGGAAGAGAGCGAGAAAGAGGGCAAGAGAGCTTCCGGGAGCTTTCAGCCAATTTTTTTGGGCTTTTATCATTTCAGGAGGCAGCTTGAGGATAGAGGTCAGGGCTATCGATAATGGGGGCGGGGAGATGATCATCTAATGCGGGCAATCAACCGCCCCTGGTGGCCGACGTCCTGATTCATGAACTAAAGACCTGAAACCTTCAACCCCAGTGACCAAAAATGGCAATAGAGGCTTCTAGAATCAAATGGCAGCATCTCAGCCCAATACGGCGGGGCAGGGCACGTACGATCAGGAAGCCTGCCCGGTGAAGGAGATAGAGTCCCTGCAGGAGTGGACCGGAGTCATCGGGGGGGCCGGAGAGATTGGAATGTGCGGCCTGGGACTGCAGACCACCGGCCAGGACCCCCTGGCCTCAAAGATCCGGCTGGCCTGTGTGGCGCTGCCGGATAGGGGAGTCTGCGCCGCCGACCTATTCCGGCTGGGGAGTGATGCCCTGGACGAGCTGGCCGTGCTCATGGAGGACGACCGGGTGATGAAGGTCATGCACGAGGCCAAAGTGGGATTGGCGTTCCTGCAGGCAAAGCTGGGCCGAAGGCTGAAGTTCAAAAACGTCTTCGACATCATGCTGGCCTCCCAGGTGTGCTGGTCTGGATTTTACGATCTGGTGCCCTCCAGCTCAAAGAAGAACCCCTGGAAGAAGAGGCCTGTGGATCACAGCCTGGAGGCCCTGGCGGAGAGGCACCTGGGCGTTCGTCTGGACAGGAGCCAGGAGGCCCTGGAGTGGAGCGAGAAGCCTGTTTCCCGAAAGCTGATTCGCTCAGCCGCCAGACGTGCACAGACGCTCCTTCCTTTGCAGGCCTGCTTCCAGGAGCTGATACGCAGGAACCACCTGGAAAGAGTCGCCGATATCGAGCTTCGGGCCATTGCGCCAGTAGTGGAGATGGAGCTTTCCGGCATCTATCTGGATGAAGGAGCGGCCAGGAAGCTGGCGGCGGAGAAAGAGGCCGCCCTGGTGAGGGCGGTGATGGACCTCCAGGCCTCGGCCAGGGACTGGTTAAGCTCTATAGCCTTATCATAAACCAGGACCGATTCATCGTATCTGCCATCGCTCATGAGACGATAGCCCTGGTTGAGGAAGACCTCGGCATCAGATTGCGGCCCCATGGTGGAGATCTCATTTTTCGCCATGGAAGGCTCCACCGTTCCGGCCAGCAAGATGGACGACCAGAGCAATGACAGGGCAATCCAATTCAGCTTTGCCATAATACTGCTAATAATGGGCTTCAACAGATATTAAAATTATGTACTGCTCACGGGGAATACAAATGCAAAATAATGCTATGTTCATCGTTTTGCCAAATTATCTCTATGAATTATTTATGACTTGTCAAATTATCTTAAAAAATCCTGAACTTCCGGACACCACCAGCCCCATTCAATGACCCAGACGACGGCAGCTATCCAATCTCCATCTAAAAAAAAGTAAAAGGGCCTCTTCCACCCCTCCAGACTTCTGGACCAGGCCGCCTGAAGCGCCATGGTCCCTTTGGCATTAGTAGTAGTACCAGATGCTCCGGTACTCCTCCGGGTCCTCTCCCCGCTCCTCCAGACGCTGCAGGAAACGCAGGATGGGAACGTCGGTATAGATGTAGGGCTTGACCCGCACGATGTTCTTCTCCCAGGGCAGGAAGGTGTAGACCCTCCTCCCGTCTGCAGTTATGGAGATCACCTCGTGGTTCTGCCAGCCTCGCAGGTGGTCCTTGCCCAGGAAGGGAACGTTGAACACCGGCTCGTCGGTTCGGAATATCCCGGGCAGGAGCCGGGCCTCCTCCTTTCGCTCCTGCAGAATCCTGGCAATGGGAACGGCGTAGTCCTCCATCTCCGTCTTGCCCTTCATGTTGAAGGTGTAGTAGGGGTCCACCCCGATCTGCTTGATGCCGATCCGGACCGCCGCCGTCTCGAAGCGCCGGCAGTTGGCGAAGGTGAAGACCTCCTGGTTGTACACTCCCATGCCCTGCATCTTCACCCTCTTGATGGCCTTTGCCGTCTCCGGGGATATCTCGTAGGGGTGCTGGAAGTGGGTCACCATGTACAGGGTCTGCTTGCCCAGCTCGTAGTAGCTGGCGAAGATCTCGCACAGCTCTTCGGTTATCCTCTGGGGCACGGTTATGGGCACCCGGGTGGCGATGCGGATGCTGTGCAAATGAGGGATCTCCGAGAGCCGGCCCAGGATGTAGTCCAGCAGGTCGTCGCTCATCACCAGGGAGTCCCCGCCGGTCACCAGCACGTCCATCATCTCCGGATGATCGGCGAACCAGTCGATGGCCGCGTCGATCCTCTCCCGGGGAGCCAGGGCCGAGGCCATGAGGGGCTCGGTGATCTCCCAGTTTCGCTGGCAATAGACGCAGATCTGGGGGCAGGAGTCGTAGGGCTTGATGATGGCCACCCGGGGGTAACGCCTGGTCACCAGGTCCACCGGCGAGGTGTCCCTCTCCCGCATGAAGTCGAAGGCCAGCTTGCGGTCCTTCTTGTGGGCCATCATGCTCTTCACGTACTTCATGGGCGGGAAGACCTGAGCCCGGACGGCAAAGTCCAGGCCGCCAGGCTCCTGGTCCATGAGGTGCAGGTAATGGGGAGTCACCCCGAAGGGAACCCGGTTCTCCAGGGCCAGGAGGATGGCCTGCTCCTGCTCCTCCTCCAGCCGGACCACCTTCTTGATGATCTCCAGTCCTTCCCGGTCCTTGAACACGTTCCTGAACTGCCACTTCCAGTCCAGCCAGTCATCCAGGCCCGCCCCCAGGGCGTCCAGGATGCGGTTCCTGTTCTCCTCCCGCCTCCTGGCGACCTCCGGCAACAGGCCGGTGGGGTACCTGACCAGGTAGCTGTCCATCTGCCGGCCCATGTGGTCCAGGAAGTCCGAGCGCATGCATGCCGCCTCCCGGCCCTCGTACTTCTGAAAGTCCGGAGGTTCGTGGCCCTCCATCAGATAAGAAGGATAGACGTCGGCCTGACGTTTCAGGGCCTTGAAAAGGTGCAGGAACTCGGCGATGAAATCGTCGCTCACTTCCGCATCCCCGGTGCGGGCCGCCTTCCACAAAAGCTCCAGGGAAGAGTGGCCTGCAAGCTGCTCATTTCGGGGCGAGATCAGGCTCTTCAGAAACAGCACAGCCTCCGAAAGCAGCACGTAGTCCCAGGACTCAATGCGATCGACATCCCGCCGGTACCTCCAGTCCAGGTCCTCTAGATAGCGAATCAGCCGTTCCCTGGCCTCCTCCAGGGCCTCGCTATCCAAAAGGAGCCTTTGTATATCCGGTGCTACCTCCCAGCAATTCCGCCATCTTGCTGTCATGCAATCGATATGTACGGCCCCATTACATTTA
This sequence comes from Methanosarcinales archaeon, assembly GCA_013415595.1. Taxonomy (GTDB): domain Archaea; phylum Halobacteriota; class Methanosarcinia; order Methanotrichales; family Methanotrichaceae; genus JAAEEW01. The sequence goes on from JAAEEW010000172.1 coordinate 4,315, forward strand.
AAATCTTCTTGCAGGCCGCCTCCATTCCCGCTTTAGCCGCCGGAATGGAAGGGCGTTGCTCCCGGAGATGCAATCCCCGCCTCTGGCCCCGGCCGGAGAAAATAGCTCCGGCAAAAAAAGTTTACACCTTGTCTCTGACCACGGGCAGCCCTTCCAGATGCCAGGCCCGGATGCCGCCCTGGATCTCGTAGACCTCTTTGAAGCCCAGGGACTTCATGGCGGCCAGGGTCTTCCTGGACCTCACCCCCACCAGACAGTAGACCAGATAGATCTTCTCCCTCTCCAGCCTGTCCAGCTCCTGCATGAAGTCGGGCGAGTGAAAGTCCAGATTTGCCGATCCTTCGATGTGCCCCTCCTCGTGCTCCCGGGGTGACCTGACATCCAGCAGCAGGAAACGGGATTGACTGTTGTTCTGCTGGATCAGGCGAAGAGATTCCCGGGGCATAAGGGCCCTGCCTGCATCACTTGACTCCTGGCTCATGATGGATAGGTTGATCCGTCTCTGATTAGGATGTTGCGGTTCAAAATAATAGAATTTTTCAAGCCGTGAGGACGGGGGCAGATAATGATAATCAATGCCGGCCCTTCACCCCGGGATGGTGGGCCCTCCACGGGGGTGCTTTCAGTGAAAATATTTATTACACTTCAATTCAAAAGACAGGGAAAGCTATCCGGTGGAGGATGATGCCGTCTTCAGAAGGTCCGCTACAATCCAGGGGAATGGATAGATTCAACGAGCAGAAAGATCGAATCCAGCAGGTGCTAACGGACTTTCAGGACGGCAGGAGGTCCAACGTGGCCATAGTCAGCGAGCCCTTTTACGGCGATGGCATCCTTCTGGACCAGATAGAGGAGATGGTCTACCCCCGGTCCATACGCCTGAAGGCGTCAGGCCTTGCCGACGGCTGGCCCCCGGAGACGGACAAGAGCATCGTGATCGTCCAGGACCTGCACCACCTCTACCTTCGCCGCATCGGCGGATTTGAAAAGATCAATCGTTTTCTGGATGGAATATCCACCTCCAGCGACCTGTTCATAATCACCTGCAACTCCTTCTCCTGGAAGTACCTGGACCGGGTGTGCAACATCAAAAGGCTATTTCCCGTGGTTCTGGAGCTCCCCAGCCTCACCTCCAGCCAGATCAGGGATCTCCTCCTCTCCGAGTACCGGGAGGACGAGCTGAACTTCGAGGTAGCCGAGACTCCTCCCGGGGAGAAGCCCTGCCCGGTGAGGCTCTCGAAAAAGGAGGTCCTCATAAAGCCCCTGGGGAAGAGATTTTACCGCCCCTCCCTGGAGATACAGGTAAGGGACGTGAGAGACATTCTTCCCTGCATCGGCAAGAAAGTGGAGATGTCCTCGCCCCGGGACCTGGTCTTCGAGAAGCTGGCCCGCATGTCCGGCGGGAACCCGGGGGTGGTGGAGGTCTTATGGAGGGGGGCCATGGAGTACCCCAACGTGCGGGCGGACATGCTGAAGGAGGACAGCTCGGGCGTGGACCTGGACTACGACCACTCCTTTATCCTCAGCATCATTCTATCCATGGGCATCATCCGCAGGGACGGGCTGGCTCAGATCGCCGGCCCGGTGGATGAGGCGCTCTACGTGCTGAAGGACAGGGGGCTCATAACCAGGGACGGAGATAGCTGCTCCATCAGGATGGAGTCGTTCAAGAAGGTGGTCGACCACCTCAAACGAAACCGGCTGGTGTCCTAGATGGCAGAGAACGCAACCGGAAACGTAGCCGGAAACGTAGCCGGAGATGTAACCGGAAATGTAACCGGAAATGTAACTGGAAACATAAGCGACCTGATCTCCAGCTTAAACGCCCCGGTGGTGATCAACACCGTGGTGACCCTGATCTTGGCCTATCTGATAACCAGGCTGCTCACCTTCGCCCTCATCAGGTTCTCAGAGCGGGCCGGGAAATACAGGATCACGGTGAAGATGTTAATCCCCCTCCTCAAGTTCACCGTCTACGGGGTGGCATTCTTCTACATCCTGAAATCCATCATCGCCCTCACCTCCATCCAGCTGGTGGCCTTTTCCGGAGTCCTGGGGGCGGCGGTCGGTTTTGGCCTAAAAGACCTGCTGGCGGAGGTAGTGGGGGGCCTGATCATCACCCTGGACAAGCCCTACCAGGTGGGGGACAAGGTAAAGATCGGAGAATACTACGGGGAGGTGCAGGACATCGGCCTGCGGGCCACCAGGCTGGTGACCCCGGACGACAGCCTGGTATCTGCCCCCAACCAGATCGTGCTGAACAACTCGGTGGCCAACGCCAACGCCGGAGCGCCGGAGATGATGGTGGTGGTCGACCTGTTCATCGATGCCGCCTCCGACGCAGAAAAGGCTCTGGAGATCCTGAGGGAGGCCATTGTCACCTCCAGGTACGTTTACATAACTGATAAGCGTCCGATCACCATGCTGCTGAAGGATTATCCATTCTATCGCCGGGTGCGAGCCAAGGGATACGTATTCGATCTGAGATACGAGTTCAACTTCGAGTCGGACGTCACCCGCCGGGCCTGGGAGGCGTTCAAGAAAGCAGGCATCGAGCCGCCCCGGGCGGGATTGGTGGACGTGGACAGGGCATCCTGAGATGAGCCTGATGAGGTGAGCCTGAATGCGGCTGGGGCTCAGTAGATCAGGTTCAGGGCCACGAAGATGATGAGAACTGCCAGCCGATCTGCCCAGTTAATGACGTAAGCATTTCCTTCAGATCGGATTGAACCCTCTTGATCAGGATCAGTTGGAATCTTCGCCAACGATTTTCATCTCCCGCACCGCGTTATCGTGTTGCTCTTGGACTCATTTGTCTTGCGGCATTGCCAGCCTTCATTTCCAGTCATATAAATGGGATTCTTGACCAATTAAAGGCGGTCGTTCCACTAACATGAGTTAATTTTTCTAACAGATCGTCGGCTTTCCGCCGGATCGACCTTACTTGCTTCTCTTCTCGGACCAGATTGGCAGACCTACTGAGATCACTACCATGAATGCGCAGATGATTATCGTGTCCAGTAGCTGGGTCATTATTGGAACCATTGGTGTCACCTCCGGGGTCTTGGATAGGCCGCCGTAAAGCGCAAAACAGTAGGATGAACCAGGAACCATAGATTGCGATTCTCCTTTGCTCTACGTATGCCCATGCAGGTCCTCTTGGCAATCCAGTGCCAGGCGTCCGTCGCCGCATCTGGATCACTGAGCGCCTATCCTCGGATTCGAAGATATAAAGTTTATGCTCTAAGCTATAAAAATTTAGAATCCTTTTTTTCTACCTATCAGGACGATATGGATTTAAATCAAAAAATGAAGATCTGAGAGCCACATAATAAAAACTAAATTTTCCTTCAGGTAGTAAATAGAGATTTTATCGCGAAAATTGGTGTTTAACCTGTTATGAAGAAATTAGAAGTCTCTATACATTGAAAAAATGCCTCTCCGTCCTTAATTGAAATTGAAGCTTGGATAACTGTTATGTCGTAAATTAAAATAAATGCTACTTGATATTAACTTTCACTCCCGCAAATAAATTTTTACGTATACGCATCTCCAGACATCTATTCGATTGGACTTGCATGCTATAGGCTGCGGTTTTTAAATGACGAAAATTGCATTTTCGAGGACGATAGGAAGCATAAAGAGTATGGTGCCGGAGTGCCCGGCATGGTATATAAGCCGTCTGAAAAAGTAGGCCCCAGGGCCCAGGTTCCCCCCGGGAAGACACACCAGCTCCCGAAAGACTGCGGCCCCATGTGAGCAGCCGCCCGGAGGCCTTCGATGCACCAGGTGCGCCCATCCTCCAAATCGTCCAGCCGCCCAGTGGCTCAGCATCTCCATCGCCACAGGTCGGTCCTGGATGCCTTGGTCGCTCGATTGGAGAGTCAGCTGCTCATTCAGTCGTTTCATGCTCCTGTCGTCCGATTCTTATCTCAGTCGTGCCATGCCCCTGAAATCCGGCTGTCTTTCATTCATCCAGCACTCCCCCCACCCGTCATTATCCCGGTTTGGCAGTGCTCCTGTCGTCCGGTTACCATTTGCTATCCCTAAATTCCTGCGTTCCGCTGTCCGGATTGCCAAATAGTGAGATATCGGCTCCGATCAGCCATTCTTTGTATCGGCAATGGAAGGACGAGGGCCCGTTCCTGAATTCCGTCAGAGAAGCAAGGCCACAGCCTCATCATCCCGTGGTGGACCTGAAACGAGGGAAACCCGGCAGAATCTGCAGCATATTTATTTATCGATGTGTGGACAAGTCCGTCCTGGAAAACGCAGTTGAGGATTGGCCATGACAGAGAAAGAAGACAGCGGACAGGGAAAGAGAGTTCTTCTGGAGACCAGCATGGGAAAGATCACCCTGGAGCTTTTTGCAGACATGCCCATCACCGCCGGGAACTTCGAGAAGCTGGTGAGAGAGAAATTTTACGACGGCACCATCTTTCACCGCATCATAGACGGCTTCATGATTCAGGGCGGCGACCCCCGGGGAACCGGAATGGGCGGCCCGGGCTACACCATCAAGGATGAGTTCACCGCTCACAACCGCAACGACCGGGGGACCATCTCCATGGCCAACGCCGGCCCCAACACCGGCGGAAGCCAGTTCTTCATCAACCTGGTGGACAACAACTATCTGGACAAGAATCACCCCGTTTTCGGGAAGGTGGTGGAGGGCATGGATGTGATGGAGGCCATGGGCAAGGTCAAGACCAGCCCCAGAAACGATAGACCGCTCAAAGATGTCCGGATCATGCAGGCCACAGTCCTGGAGTGAGACGGAAAAGAGACTGGAGAGACGACGGGACAAAGACTACGGGATAAAAATCGGCTTCCGGATGGCATAGAGACGGCAAAGAGGGTATAAAGACGGTATAGAGACGGCGAGACAAGCCAAAGACAAAAAGAGCTGCAGGGCCTGGAGAGGGGCGAAACGGCCCGGGGAGCTGCAGACTTCAAAGGCTTGCCGGAAGGGAGAAAACCATGGCTTCCGGCCCAATCTAGCCCGGGAACGGATGAGGGCGGAGAGGGCATGGAGGGTGGAGCGTTTTAAACTCACCATCCCGCTCTGCGATCCCTGCCTCCTCACCCCCCCGGTCAGGCCCGTCTCCCCGCCGTCCTGCTGGCCGCCTTTCCCTTCAGGACTGTTTTTCCAGTCCCCTGTTCCCAGACATCCGGCCTTGGCCTACTTCCAGATCTGGGGGGTGATCTTGCCCTTGTCGATCTCCAGGTAATTGTACTCCCGGCCGGAGTCCTTGTTCCAGGAGCCGGTGTTGGCCACCCGGTTCTGGGGGTCGTTGAAGGGCCGGTGGGTGTGGCCGAATACCAGAACCTCGTCCTTGCTCATTCCCAGGTACATGCACCTGGACCTGGAGCAGGCCAGCTGATCGACGAAGTATTTGGCCTCATGGGTGCCGGCCAGCCTCGTCTCCGGCTTTTCCATCATGGAGTGCAAAGCCCCGGAGATGTCCTTTGGAACCCGCTTCAGATCGGAGAGGAAGTTCTTGGAGGTCTGGATGGCGTCCCACAGCTCGCTGGCTGCGTTTCCCGTGTCGTCCCCGGCCAGGCACAGGTTCTCGGCAAACAGCTCATAGGCGGTCAGGGACTTGAAGTAGGGGTTCCCGATGACCTCAAGCTGGTAGCCGTGGGTGAAGAAGTACTTGTCCACCCCGTCGCCGAGGGATACCTGCTTGGCCACGTCGGCAAACGGGAAGCGGTCTGCCAGGTACTCCTTGAGCTTGAGCATGAAATAGTCGTGGTTTCCAACCACGTAATGAACCTTCACCTTGTCGCTTAGACCAGTCAGCCTGGTGACGATATCCTCAGTCTCTATCAGCACCTTGGCGTAGTCCCGTCTCCAGAAGTCGAAGATGTCTCCCACCAGCACCAGATCTCCTCCCTTCTTGAGCTGGTTGCTGGCGATGTGGTCCAGAAAGTCCGCAAATTTTTTGTCGTCGGCTCTGACCTTTGGGTCTGCTGGCTTCTCGGCCAGATGTACATC
>JAAEEW010000173.1 GCA_013415595.1 Methanosarcinales archaeon
GAAGCGGGGATTCGGTGCAGAGCAAATCAGCGTATGATAATATTTATCTGCAGAACCTGTGCGTAACCCCAGATGCCAGTCGTATAACTAACAGACGGTTCGGAGCGGCCTATAGAAGTCTAAGATCTGGCCGCGTCCACCTTCTTTGATTGGATATCTCCGCTCTCGCCTATGACTATGGCGAATATCCACTCGCTAAGCTTAGCGCAGTGCTCGGGCATACACTCTTCTATGCATCCCGCACAGGGCTCAAAGAGTTCTATGGCCATGAGGGATCGGAACTTCCCCGTCTGGCTGCTCACCTGCCGGGAATATCGCAGCCGGTAGGTCCTGATTCCGTCTGCCGATTCTATCTCCCGGCTGATCAGATTGTCCTTCAGCAGCTTGGCCACCAGGCGGGAGCATTTGCGTGAGTCGATCCCCAATGCCTTCCAGAGATCGCTCTGGAGGACACCGTCCTCGTGGGATTTGATGTACTCCAGCGCATCTTCACTCATTTTATCCACCTATGGCTTCACTCTACCGGGCTGATGAGAATTATGTTGTTGCCCCGGAGAATGACCGAACCCAGTGACCTGGTCTTCTCACCGTTCACGATCTCAACGGTCTCTTTCAAGTGGAGATTTAAATACTCGTCCACGCTGTTGAGGACGCCTTCCAGGATATGGCGCTGGGATCCCTTCATCTCGACCTGAATCTTGGTGCCGATCAATGTTTGAACCTTTTTATTTGGAAACACGGATATTTACCTCCAAACACGACGCTTTGGTGCTTGCTGATTTATGAAAAAAATGTCAGTATAAGCGTGGCTTTACTGATCAGACACTACGCTCTTGACGCCAGCAACGCTCTTCTTGAGCTCTTTCTCGACGAAGTTCTTCAGAGTCATCTGGGAGAAGGGACAGCCTGCGCAGCTTCCGGTAAGGCGCACATTTACCACGCCATCCTTCACATCCACAAGCTCCACGTCCCCGCCCTCTATCCTCAAAACGTTCTTGATGGACTCGAGGGCTGTCTCTATTTCCTCTTTCATATCTGGCATTAACTTTAGTCTCCTCTGACCCTTATGGATCTAACCTGATGCCCGATTATTGTAAACCTTATCCCCTTTAAAGCTTGCTCAAGGTGCTGTATTAGCTTGTCGCAGCGGTCGGTTCCCACAACCGTGTTGACCAGAACACCTGGCTCGGATTGGTTGCGAATGGTATCGATGGTCCTCTCCGGATCCTCGGTCAGGACGAAGTTCTTCCAGGCCTTGGGAGACATTCCCCGGTACTCGTATAGATAGAACCCGGTTATTCCGAACTCGGTGAGGGCGTTGATTACCTTCAGCAGATGTTCATGATCAATGAAAATCTTAACCATGGTCTTCATACAAATCCTCATTTAAATAGGGTCATGAAACTTTAAATAATTTCCCCAGGCGGCTAGATTTTTATCTTTAAGGCGCCTCCCCATCCCTGATGAAGCCGAGAGATATCAGATATGTGCTCCTGGAGGTGGGCATATCTTTAGACGATGTGGTGAACGCTGCCCTGGAGCTTTACGTCCCCCATCCCGGGGTGGAGACCAGGGAGAAGGCAGAGCAGGTCTTTCGCCGGGAGATGGACCTGGCCCTGTCCGACCCCAACCTGTGCATCCTGATCTACGCCGGAGTCCTGCTGGAAGGGGAGGGCTCCCGGGGGACCATCCCCAACATCAGCAAGGCCGATTACGACCGGGACCTCACCTACCTGGTGGCCGACGAGGTGCTGGGAATGAGCATAGCCAAATATATCGGAGGCTACAAGGGGTCCTTCGAGTACGTGAGATTCGACAAGGCTAAGCCCGGGATTCTGGGCACGCTGGGGCCCTTCATGGATGACGTGATCGGAGGGCTGATCGGAGGGGTATCCTCCAACATGTACACCAGGGCGGTGTTGTACTGAGGGACGTTCTCTTTGCTCTGAGATCCGGATTTGGCTTTCTCTCCACCATACCGGTGGGCATATCCATGGAGGGCATCGAGGCCCTGATGAGGCATCTCTACGTCTTTCCTCTGGTCGGCGCGGTCCTGGGCCTGATCTTCGGGGCCGTGGCCTACCTGGGGATGCAGGCGCTTCCTCCCACCCTGGCCGCAGTCCTGGTCCTGGTGGCCATCTACAGGGTATGCGGGATCAACCACATCGACGGCCTGGCCGACTTCGGCGACGGGGTCACCGCTCACGGCACCCTGGAGAAGAAGCTTCAGGCCATGAAGGACGTGAACCTGGGAACCGGCGGCGGAGTCTTCATCGCCCTGATTCTGATAGCCATGTTCTCCCTTCTCACCAACCTGGACCAAAGCGTGCTTCCCCTGGCCCTGGTGGCAGCGGAGGTAACGGCCAAACAGTCCATGATCGCCTTCGCCTCTTTCTCCGCCCCCATGCAAAAGGGGCTGGGACAGATGATGATCCAGAAGGCGGGCATCCACCATTTCGTCCTGGGGCTGCTGATCTCTTCCCTGGTCTGCCTGGCCCTCTTGGGCTTGCTGGGCCTGGCCATGCTGATCGCGGGAGTCGTATCATCTCTGTACCTGGTCCTGGTATCCCGGAGAAACTTCGGCGGCGGGTCCGGGGACGGCCTGGGTGCAGCCAATGAGATTGCCAGGGCCGTCTCCCTGGCCGCAGCCCTGGCCCTGGCGGGAGTGCTTCCATGGATGCTCTGGTGATGGCCGGGGGCAAGGGCACCCGGCTGAACATGGGGGAGAAGCCCCTGGCCCTGCTGCTGGGCCGCCCCCTCCTGGACTACGTCATCTCCAGCCTGGAGGAGAGCAGCGTAGACCGGATCTACCTGGCCGTCACCAAAAACGTGCCTGGCACCGCGACCTGGGCCCGGGATCGGGGGATGGAGACCGTCGTCACCCCGGGGATAGGATACGTGGCGGACATGGTCCAGGCGGCGAAGGCGGCCGGAATTTCAAAGCCATTCTTGATCATCATGGCCGATCTCCCCCTGGTCGGGGCCC
>JAAEEW010000174.1 GCA_013415595.1 Methanosarcinales archaeon
AGGGAGCATCCTCCCAGTTTTTTCCGATTCACTTATTCGAAATCTCCGGCCACTGCAGCGTTTTTCCGGCAGAAGTGGTCCCCGTCTCCCCCGATCAGTGACCGCTGGAAGAGGCGTTCTTTGCATCCTCCACTCCCCAAACGTTATATCACATCCCCCATCAAGTCTCTCCTGGAGTGATCTCCTTGGAGAAGATTCACACAACCTGCGTCTATTGCGGCTGTGGATGTGGCCTTTTTCTCCACGTCGAAGACGGCCAGGTGGTGGGCGTGTCCCCCTCCCCTTCTCATCCCATGTCCCGGGGCCGGCTATGCATCAAGGGCTGGCTGGCTCACGAGTTTCTCCGTCACCCGGACCGGCTCCGAACCCCCCTGATCCGGGAGGGCGACAGGCTTCGCAAAGCCACCTGGAAGGAGGCCTTAAACCTCACTCACCAGCGCCTGAGCGACCTGCTGGACAGCCACGGGCCAGACTCCCTGGCCGTGCTGACCTCGGCCAAGGGCACCAACGAGGAGAACTACCTGTGGATGAAGTTCGCCCGGGCGGCTCTGGGGACCAACAACGTGGACCACGCCGCCAGGCTGTGCCACGCCCCCACTCTGGCCGGGCTGGGCCAGGCTTTCGGCAGCGGCTCCATGACCAATTCCATCGAGAGCCTGGGCCAGGCTGACGTGATTCTGGTGACCGGCTCCAACACCACGGAGCAGCATCCGCTGGTCGCCTCCTACATCCTGGAGGCCCAGGCCCGGGGCGGCACCCTGATGGTCCTGGACCCCCGCCGGACTCAACTGGCCGGGCTGGCAGACATCTACGTCCCCACCCTTCCCGGAAGCGACGTGGCCTGGATCAACGCCATCCTGAACGTGATCATCGCCGAGGGCCTGGTGGACCGGGAGTTCGTGGACGCCCGGACCGAAGGGTTCGAGCAGGTAAGAGAGGTCGTGTCCCGCTACACCCCGGAGGCGGTGCAGGAGATCTGCGGCATTCCCGCACAGCGCCTGAGGGAGATTGCCCGCATCTACGCAGAGGCAGAGCGGTCGGCCATAGTCTACGCCATGGGCATCACCCAGCACGTGACCGGGACGGACAACGTGCAGGCCCTGGCCAACCTGGCCCTGGCCACCGGCAACCTGGGTCGTCCCGGCACCGGCATCTGCCCCCTGCGGGGTCATCAGAACGTCCAGGGGGCCTGCGACATGGGCGCCCTGCCCGACTTCTACTGCGGCTACCAGAGGGTGCTCCTGGCCAGGGAGAAGTTCGAGAAGGCCTGGGGCCTCTCCCTGCCGGAGAAGCCCGGCCTGACCGCGGTGGAGCTGATGGCCGCCGCCCGGGAGGGCCGCATCCGGGGGATGGTGATCTCCGGAGAGAACCCCATGGTCAGCTACCCGGACCGGGAGCGGATAAAGGAGGCTCTGGAAGCCCTGGAATTTTTGGTGGCCACCGACATATTTCCCACCGAGACCACCGCCCTGGCGGACGTGGTCCTGCCCGTGGCCAGCTTCGCCGAGAAGGACGGCACCTTTACCTCCACCGAGCGCCGGGTGCAGCGGGTGAGAAAGGCCACAGACCCGCCGGGAGAGGCCCTGACCGAGTGGCAGGTGACCGCCGAGCTTCTCTCCCGCTTTGGCATCGAGACCTGCTACCAGTCTGCCTCCGAGGTCATGGAGGAGATCGCGGCCCTCGCCCCCCAGTACGGCGGGATCAGCTACGACCGGCTGGGAATCGAGGGACTGCACTGGCCCTGCCCGGACGTGAACCACCCCGGAACCCCCATCCTCCACGGCCAGGCCTTCTCCATCGGCCGGGGACGGTTCAGGGCGGTGGACTACCGGCCGCCCCACGAGGCCCCGGACCAGGAGTACCCCTTCCTCCTCAGCACCGGCCGCAGCCTGTACCACTTCCACACCGGTACCATGACCCGGCGAGTGCCCCTGCTGGACCGGGAGGTCCCCGGCCCCTCGGTGGAGATCAATCCCGCCGATGCCAGGAACCTGGGAATCAGGGAGGCAAACAGGGTGACCCTGGAGTCCCGGCGGGGGAGGGTCTCTGCCAGAGCTCACCTGACCGAGGGCATCCCCCCGGGGATGCTGTTCATGGCCTTCCACTTCCAGGAGGCTCCGGCCAACCAGCTCACCGCCAGCGCCCTTGACCCCCTTTCCAAGATGCCGGGCCTGAAGATCTCGGCAGTCAGAATCAGGAGGGATGACCAATGATAGCCCTGATCTCAAAGGAAGATATGGTTCCCTTTCTCCAGGCGGTGAGCCGGAAGATGGAGGTAGTGGCCCCGGTCATGGACCAGGGAACTCCGGCCTACGTCACCTGGAAGGGCCAGCCTCTGGCCCTGGAGGGGGAAAATCCGCTGGTCTCGCCGGTGAAGCTCCTCTACCCCCAGAGGGAGGTCCTGTTCCGCTACATCCAGGAGTGCGGCTCTTACACCTTCGAGGAGCCGGAGCAGAAGGCCCGGCTGATCCTGGGGGTGCGGCCCTGCGACATGCAGGCCCTGAAGGTCCTGGACAGCCTACTCTATCCCGAGCCCACTGACCAGGCCTACCAGAACCGGCGCCGCTCGGCGGTCATCGCCGCCGTGAGCTGCGTCGATCCCGGGGTGGGATGTTTCTGCGCCCAGATCGGCTCCGGGCCGGAGTGCAAAGAGGGATGCGACCTGCTCTTCACCGATCTTGGCCCCCGCTACCTGGTGGAGACCTTCTCCCCGGCCGGGGTGCTGATGCTAAAAGAGCACCCGGAGTTCTTCACCCCCGCCACCCGCAGCCACCTGCAGGAGAAGGAGCGGCTGCTGAAGGAGGCCCGGGAGAAGATCGTCCAGGCCCGGCCCTGGATCTCCCGGGAGGGCATGGCCGAGGCGATAAAGAATGCGGACTGGAAGTCCCTGGGAGAGAGGTGCCTATCCTGCGGCGGCTGCAGCTTCATCTGCCCGGTCTGCCACTGCTTCAGCATCTACGACCAGGGGGTGCCGGACGGGGAGCGGGTGCGCTGTGCCGATTCCTGCATCCTCTCCGGCTTTTCCCGGATGACCTCCGGGGCCAACCCCCGGCCTGACCCTGGCCAGCGTCTGTGCAACTGGTATCTGGACAAGTTCGAGTACACCCCCCAGAAGACCGGGCATCTGGGTTGTGTGGGCTGCGGCAGGTGCAACCGGGTCTGTCTCTCGGCCATCGACCGCTGGAGCCAGGAGGTCCTGAAATGAACGAGTACATACCCCTGCAGGCGGAGATCACGGACATCGACCGGGTGACCTCCGACTCTTACCTGATCACCCTGCAAATACTGGACGACGTGGAGTTCGACTACCGGCCGGGCCAGTTCATCATGGTCTCCGTCTTCGGCCTGGGGGAGTGCCCCATATCCATCGCCTCCTCCCCTACCCGGGGGAGGCTGCAGATCTGCATCCGCCGGGCGGGAAAGATTACCAGCGGCATCATGGACTCCATGATCGGAGACGTGCTGGGGGTCCGTGGTCCCTGCGGCAACGGATTTCCCCTGGGGACCATGAGGGAGAACATCCTGATCGTGGGTGGCGGCTCGGGATTTGCCACCCTGCGGGGCCTGATCAACTACATCGTGGACAAAAGGGACGACTTCGGCGAGGTGGCGGTGGTCTACGGCGCCCGGACCAGCCAGGATCTGTACTTCATGCAGGAGTACAAGGGCTGGCAGCGGGAGGGAATCAAGGTGGGGATCACGGTGGACGTCGGCGACGAGTCCTGGACCGGGAACGTGGGGATGGTCACCTCCCTGCTGGACAAAATCAAGATCTCGCCAGGGTCGGCGGCCATGTGCGGCCCGCCGGTGATGATCAACGCCGTGGCCGCCAAGCTGATGTCCATGGGGTTCTACCGCTCGGAGATCTACGTCTCCATGGAGCGGCACATGAAGTGCGGGATCGGCAAGTGCGAGCACTGCACCGTCGGACCCTACCACGTCTGCCAGGACGGGCCGGTCTTCTCCTACGATAAGGTGAAGGATTGGCTTTAGAATTGACAAAGGCGGGGAGAATGGGGCTTTTAGCCCTGCCATCCAGATTTAAGGGACAAATAGGCCCGCCTCTATACAATGATAACTATTGAAAATTGAGAAATATTGGGGTTGGGAAATATCGAGACGCCCTGCCCCTCCCTGGAGAACGGGGCGTCTTACTTCTTCTCCCACTCGTGCTCGATCATGGCCACCAGCAGGGCCCGGTCGGTCAGCATCCCCACCAGCTTCTGGTGAGCGGAGACCACCGGGATCTGGTCGATCTTGTGCTGCCTCATGATGCTGGCGCACTCGCTGACCTTGCTGCTCTTGATGGCGGTAATGGCCGGGACCATGGCCTGCTTCACCGGGATGTTCTTCAGGGTGATCCGGGAGACCGCATAGTAGCGGATCATGGTGTCCCTCTGGCTCTCCCAGGTCCACTCATCCATGTCCGGAGAGGAGGCCACCTCGGCCATCTCCACGCTGTCCTCGATGATGCTGGCCGCGATAAGGTCGCTGTCCCCCACCATGCCCACCAGGTTCAGATCGGAGTCGATGACCGGACAGGCGTGGGTGTCGGCGTACTCCATTATCTCTCCGGCCACCGGCAGGGGCGTCTCCGACCACACCACCACCACCAGCCGCTGGACGTACCTGGCGATGGGCTCCTCGATGCCCATGTCGGCGATGGCCTTCACGATGTCGGCAACGGTGACGATGCCCACCAGCTTGCCCTTTTCCACCACCGGCAGGCGGCGGATGCCGTGGCCAAAGATGCTCCGGGCCGCCTCCACGATGGTGCTCTGGGGGCTGATCACGTAGGGATTCCTGGTCATGAGCATGGCGATCTGGTCCTCCTCGGGATTCCTCAGCAGATCGGCCCGGGTGATCATGCCCACTACCTCCTCCCCCTTCACCACCGGAACGCCGGAGACCCACCTATCCTTCAGCACCTTCAGCACTTCGTCCCGGTTGCCGGGGACGGTGACGTAGGCCACGTCACTGGACATTACGTCTCTGACCAGGGTCTTTGAGCTCAAGATCTGTCCCCCGGAACCGTCAGGACAGGGACCTGGGAGTGCTGAACCACCTTCTCAGCCACACTGCCCAGCAAGAACCTGTCCAGGCCGCTCCGCCCGACGCTTCCCATCACCAGAAGCTGGATGCCTTCCTCCCGGGAGGCCTTCAGGATCTCGTCGCTGGGCTTGCCCTCCACGATCATCTTCTGGAAGGCGACGCCGGCTTCGGCAGCCATCTTCTCGATGTTGCCGGTGGCCTCCTCGCCCTCTCGCAAGAGCAGGTCTCGAATGCTCACCAGCAGCATGTCGTCTGGCAGGTGGCTGAGCCTCCCCGTGTCTGCCACGTAGATCACAAAGACCTTCCCTCCAGAGATGCGCGCCAGATCTACGCCCACCTTCGCCGCCTTCTCGCTCGTATCCGATCCGTCGGTTGCGATCATTATCTTCTCGAACATAGGAACACCTAGAATAACGCGATTACATCTGAAGGTCCGGCTCTCCTGACTACGCTGGCCAGGGGATTAGTCGATCCCCGCATATTCTTCGAGCGCCTGTCAATCACCATGACTCTGGC
>JAAEEW010000023.1 GCA_013415595.1 Methanosarcinales archaeon
TGGAACGCAGCGATCAACATACTCAGACTGGGGCTACAGTCTGTTGGCATAGGAAGCCATAGAAGCCTCGCCCTTCAGGGCGGGGAGTAGTCACTTGCTTAAGTTAACCCGACCGGGAAAGATATCCCCTGAAAACAACGTTTTAGAGAGGGACTGCACCCGCCCGGACACGGGTCGTAAACCGATATACATATATAATGATTATAGATATAGATTAGAAACGTAAATCCAGGGTGTTAGGGCAGCGAGCCTGAATTAGCCCTGACAGGCAGTGCCGGAGTTCCGCGATTGCTCCGCCTCCGGGATATCCTGTCCTGCCGGCAGGCATTGAGCCTGGCCATCAGGACCTTTCCATCGGAGGCAGAAGAGAGGTCAGCGTTCGGACCAGCAACTTCTTTCCGCCCAATGTGCATTGGACAGAGAACCCGGGCCGTCGTCGCGCATATTTTGAACAGTAACCCCCAGCCAGGGATCTGCCAGGGCATAGAAGTTCGCTGCACTGTATTACCGGGGGTGAGGGAAAATGGACATGACCAGTCCTCAAAAGTACAGACTCTATGTGGCAAGAGAAGGCGAATCCTTCGTCATCAGATTGATCAAGACGATAGCGGTTGGCCTGCTGGTATTGTTTCTAATCGTAGCTTACCTGCGCTAGAGGAAGGGAGACGCCACCACACTCTGCCAGGATGGCCGGATCCGCGGAAATCCCGGGTCCCGGCCGTTTTTTTAATTTGAAATTCCCCCAAAAATGAGAAGCTATTGCAGTGTAGTGATACACCGGGGAGACAGCGCCCACGTAAACGGCGCCCTCTTGATCTGAGGGGGCAAAATCGCCCCATCTCGCCCGGCACCACTTCATCCGGCGGGGCATGGTTTTATTTTTGCACGGAGATATTATCCCCGATGCACCGCTAACCGGGAGTGGCCACCTGGGTCGCAGCCCTCCTATCTTTATGCCATTCCCCTTATTGCCAGATGGTGCCGTGCCCGTGCCGCACCTCGAGATATTCCGACACTTCCAGGCCGGATCGACGGTGTGCTACGCCCATTACAACGTGCACCTCTTCCACCGTCACCGGCTTTTCCGCTTCCCGGCAATTTGCCGACCTCATCGGCCTTAGAGCAACTGTCGGCATTCAACTCCGGCCGAATGCAGAACCACTATGCTCTGGCCCGCATCTCCTCAGCCATCCAAGTCCTTATCGGCCCATGATCCCGGAGACCTGGCACCGGACACGGCAAAAGACATATTTATTCGTTATACACATAAATAGGTTTCGGGCAACCGGCCCTGGAGCGAAGAGGCCGGGCCCCGGGGGCACGGTTCATATCTCCAGCTGTCCTTTCCGGTACAGGTCATCCATCACCAGGGACAGGGTCTCGCCCTTGACCTCGCCGCCATAATCGGGCAGAGTGGCCACCCTCTTATCGGCATACTGGCTTCTCAGCTCCTGCACGTAAGACTCCTGGGACGCCTTCTTTTGCCGGCAGTACTGACAATCGCAGTCCTGCATGACGTGGTTGATGATTATTGAGTCCACATGCACGCCGTGGGACTCCACCGTCTTTATCAGGCGCTGGCTCTCCATGACCGCCGCCTTCTCCGGAATGGTAACCACGGTGATGGTGGCGATGTTCTGGTCCAGCAGGGCGTTTCTCATGGTCTCGGACTTGGAGCGCAGCCGGCGGGCCTCGCTCAGGATGGAGTCTCCAAAGCCTGGCTCCAGCATGTTGAGAACTCCCATCCACTTGGACTTGATCCCCAGCATCCGGGTCACAAAGCCGGTGGTCACCCGGGGAAGCTGGAGCAGGGGAAGGACCATGGCCGTAGGTGCCGAGTCGATAACCACCACCGCATACTGATCTTCGGTGTAGATGTCGTAGAGCTTGTCCATGAAGATCAGCTCGTTTACCCCGGGGAAGGAGCCGAAGTCCTCGGCCCGGACCTCCATCTCGAAGAGGCCGAAGAGGGCGGTCAGCATGTTCCTGTACCGGGAGAAGAACTTCCGGGCCTCCTCATTGATGTCCGGCTCGTAAGCGTGCAGGCCGTCGCCGATCTTCCTGGGACGGCCCCCCACCTCCACCTCCAGGATGTCGGAAAGGGAGTGAGCTGGATCCATGGAGAAGACCAGTGTCTCCAGCCCCTGACTGGATGCCCACAGAGCAGTGGAGGCGGAGCAAACCGATTTTCCCACTCCGCCCTTGCCTGCTACGTAAATAAGTCGCATGCTATTTTTTATGAGCAGGCAGAATTTATCTCTTGCGTTGGAGAGAGCCGCACGTCCTTCAGCCGCTCCTTTAGAAAGTATTAATAAGCCCTTGACTCTTTCCCAGGTAGAAGTCGTTCACCGAGGATAAGTTCATGATGCGAAATATCAGGGTTGAGAGCCTCACTCAACGTCCTATCGAGATGCAGGACATCGAGCTGGTGGAGAGAAAGGGAGTGGGCCACCCGGACAGCGTGGCAGACGGCCTGGCGGAGTCGCTCAGCAGGGCTCTATGCCATGAGTACCAGAAGCGGTTTGGCGGGGTTCTGCACCACAACACGGACAAGATCCAGATCGTGGCCGGACGATCCAGGCCGTCCTTCAAGGGCGGCGAGGTCATCTCGCCCATTTATATTCTGCTGACCGGCAGGGCTACCAGGACCTGCGGGGGCGAGGAGATCCCCGTGGACACCATTGCCATCAGATCGGCACGAAAACACCTGCATGAGGTCCTGTCCAACCTGGACATGGACAACCACGTGATCATCGACTGCAAGATAGGGACAGGATCCTCGGACCTGTGCAACATCTTCGACCGTAAGGAGAAGAAGATGCCCAGCGCCAACGACACCTCCTTCGGTGTGGGCTACGCCCCCTTCTCGGAGACGGAGAGGATCGTCTACGAGGCGGAACGGGAGCTCATGCTCCTCAAGAAGAAGATTCCGGCCATCGGCGAGGACATAAAGGTCATGGGCCTGCGGGAGGGCAACAACCTGAACCTGACCATCGCCTGCGCCATGGTGGACCGGTACATCGACGACCTGGACCACTATGCACAGACCAAGGAGGACATCGTCCGGCACATCCAGGAGAAGGCCTCCACCTCCACCAGTCGCAAGGTCAGGGCCAAGCTCAACGTGGCCGACGACATCGCCAGCGGATCGGTCTACATAACCGTCACCGGCACCTCGGCGGAGATGGGAGACGACGGCGCGGTGGGAAGAGGAAACCGCTGCAACGGCCTGATAACTCCGTCCCGGCCCATGAGCCTGGAGGCCACCTCAGGGAAGAATCCCATCAACCACGTGGGCAAGATCTACAACCTCATCTCCAACCTCATCGCCAGCGATATAGTCCAGCAGGTGGAGGGCATAGAAGAGGTCTACCTGAAGATCCTGTCCCAGATCGGCCAGCCCATCGACCAGCCCCACGTGGCCGGAGTCCAGCTGGTTCTGAAAGACGGCGTGAAGCTCTCTCAGGTCCAGTCCAGGGCCCAGGAGATAACCGACCACTGGCTGGAGGACATCCCCCACGTCCAGGACATGATATTCAAAGGAGAATTGAGCACCTACTGAAGTCCAGGCGAGGTCAAGAATCCCAGGCGCGGGCATTTGCCCGCCCATCCGTCCTCCGGCCTCTCCTGTGCCCTCAGGCAAAGTCGAACAAAGACCGCTGCTTCTTTGCGCCGCGGCCGGTTCTGGAGCCTTTCTTTGCTCCCGGGCCCTCTTTTTCCGTCTCCCCCTTCTTCCTGCCGCCCCTGGCCGGCGGGGAAGGAGCATCTGCGACGTCGTCCGAATCGCCGGCACCCTCTCCAGCACCCTCGCCGGCTTCCGCCGCTATCGATGCCTTCGCCGGCTCCTCCGGCCCGTGCCCGGTGGGGCCTTCGGCCACGCCTGGAGGCTCTCCCCGTCCCCTCCCGGCCTTCCCGGGTAGGGCGGAGGATGCCGGGGCACCAGCAGGCCCAGAGGCCTCTGGATCTACCGAATCTCCGGCTTTGCCGGGGCCGCCCCGACCCTCCGGCTGGACGGCTCCGCCGACAGGGACGGCAGGGGCAGGAGCCGGGGTCAAGCCTGCCATTCCCTTCGCCAGGCCGCCGGAGAGGCCCTGGTCGATATCCTCTATCCGCTCCTCCTCAATCAGGCGCCTGGACTCCTCGAAGACCGACTGCACCTTCTTGGTGGACGGCTGGCTGCCCATGAGAAGGGCGATCTCGTCCGGGCTCAGGTTCAGCAGGGCGGCCACCCTGGGGGCCAGCCCCCTGTCCTTCATCAGGTTGCCGAAGAAGTCCATCAGCTCCAGGCGGGCGTATGCGGTTCCTACGTGGCAGTGGCCGGCGATCTTGGAGGCCGCTGAATCCCTGATGCCCCGGGCTCGCCTGGTCTGGCCCATCCGCCTCCACAGGCTGGGGGGCTTGAAGGCCACGTAGCCGCCGCGCCTCTTCGAGCGGGAGGCAGTGATCCCTCCGGTCATGAGAAAGCCGGCGTACCTCCACAGGCCGTAGCTCTGCCTCTTGCGGACCCTTCCCAGGAAGACGTCGGCCCGGGAGAGGCTCTCGAATCCCCGGGCCACGTCCGCACCCTCGTAGGCCACCGGCAGGTTCTCATCGATCCAGTGAACCAGGTCCTCCGGGCTCTCGTCCAGGGAGTAGGAGGCCCTCTGAGCCTCCACCACCGAGGAGCCCTTGAAGATGGCCTCCAGGACCTTGAAGATGGAGGCCTTGACGTCCCGCTCTCCGGTGGCCACGTCCTGCACCGAGAGGTGGGTGAGCCCCTGGGCTGCCGCCTGCAGGTCGTTCACGCCGCTTCTCAGGTCTCCGGAGGTCATCTCGGCGATCATCTGCAGGGCTTCCGGGTCGCAAGTGATGCCCTCGTTTCTGCAGATCTCCCTCAGCCGGGAGGCGATGGTGGTGGCCCGAATGGCCCGGAACTGGATGCCCAGGCAGGCGTCGCGCAGGGTTTTGTCGATGGCGTAGTACTCGTTGGCGATGAGGACGATGGGCTGGGATGTCTCCCGCACCACCTTGAGCATGGCCGCCGATCCGCCCCGGTCGTAGTTGCCGTGAAGGTTGTCGGCTTCGTCCAGAATTATCAGCCTCATGCGCCCGGAGAAGGTGCGAATCCTGGAAGCAGGGCCGGCCACGCCGTGCACCTTGGAGGCCGTCCGCTGGTCGCTGGCGTTCATCTCTATGAAGTCCCAGTCGAACTCCTGGGCCAGAGCCAGGGCTGCAGAGGTCTTCCCGATGCCTGCCGGGCCGTAGAGTATGACCGCCTTCCAGGAGGGCTGGCCCTCCTCCCAGGACCTGGCCCAGGCCCGGAGATCGGAGACGGCCTTGTTGTTGCCCAGCACCTCATTCAGGTTGCCGGGCCGGTACTTCTCAGTCCACTTCATGGCGTTCTAGGTTGAAATTGGCGCACTGGCGCACGGTCTGGACCGACATTCAGTCTGGACTGGCGCGCCGTATGGATTTCCCGTGCAGCTCGCTGTTCTCACCACATGCCTTCTCTGCCGGTCACGCTCTCAATCTTGACCTCCCAGACGCACATGGGCCGCCCCAGGATCTCCTCCCGGGTGAAGGCCTGGCCCCCGTGGCCTCCGATATTGCTGGCGGTGAAGGCCTCGAACATCCTCATCTTGGCCTCCGGAGAGGTGGACAGGCTTGCCGTGCCGGTCACGATCACGCTCTGCCAGCGGCCTTTGCCAAGCTCGTCCACCTCAAAACAGACCCTGGGATTGGCCCGGGCCACGTCAAGCTTCCTGCCCGAGACGCTCGAATGCAGATAAATGACGCCATCGCAAAAGACGTAGGACATGGGGACCACGTAGGGCTGGCCGTCCTGGGAGAGGCCCAGCCTGCCGTAGCGCCCCGATGATAGCAGGTCGTGACATCGCTCCTGAGAAAGCTCTCTAGGCTTCATGGTTTTCAGGTATTCCTTCATAAGATTATATGTTTACCTCTCATGGAGACTGCATGCTGCCGGGGGCAGTTGGCTCAAGAACAAATCCAGGGGCCGCCGGGATCGCCAGGGACGTGCATCCGTTGCCCTGAGGAGGCCCGGACTATTGCCATCATCCACTCCATGCCGATATTCTCGCCCAAGGCCAGAGGCTAACTTTCAGCCCTGCGCTCCCGGAGGCACCAGCAGCCTTCCGTCAATCCAGGATGCCCTTTGGAACCTCGATGCTGGCAATGGAATGCTTGAAGATCAGAAAGGTCTTGGGCCCGCTCTCCAGCACGATCTCGTAAGCATTGTAGGCGATCAGCCGTCCGGTCAGCGGCCGGCCGTCGTTTAGCCGGACCATGACCTGCTGGCCGCGCAGCTTGGGCAAGAATTGAGGCATCCTGGGCTTGCCTCCATCTTCCTCCCGATTCTCGTTGCCTGCCTCTGCTTCCTTCTTATCGTCGGTCATTTCTCCCTCCTGGTCTGTGAGTAGCGACGGCTAATTAAATAAACCCTGCTATTGCTCATAAGGCAGATTTTCATTTCCCTCCAGCTTCCCTGGGCCCTGGAGGCGATCGATGAGACGATGCCACCTTGCCCTGACCAGCGAAAATACCTTCTGAGGACACCTGCATTGGCCCTGGATCACCAGGGCAAGGCGGCAAAGACGGGCCCTGGCAGGCCCTTCCGACCGCTCCGGGGCCAATGCTGGTCAAAGGGCCCCCGGGCCGTTGGACTCAGGCAAGACCTGACCATCCTCCAAAAGGGTTTTACCCTTGCACCGCATTTGCTGTGGGGATGTTCAAAAAGATCCTGATCGCCAACCGTGGAGAGATAGCGATACGGGTCATGAGGGCCTGCAGAGAGCTTGGCATCTCGACCGTAGCCGTCTACTCCGAGGCGGATAGAAATGCGCTCTTCGCCCGGTACGCTGACGAGGCGGTATTCGTCGGACCCTCCCCGGCATCCCAGAGCTATCTGAGGATGGACAAGATAATTCAGGCTGCAATGGATACCGGCGCCGAGGCGATCCATCCTGGCTACGGATTCCTGTCCGAGAATCCGGAGTTCGCCAGGAGATGCGAGGAGGAGGGCATAGTCTTCATCGGTCCTCCCAGCACGGCCATCGAGGGCATGGGATCCAAGATCACCGCCCGCCAGACCATGATGGCCGCCGGCGTCCCCGTAGTTCCCGGGACCAAGAGCGGAATCTCCGATCCGGACCAGGCGGTGACGGTGGCCGACAGCATAGGCTATCCGGTGATGATCAAGCCCGCCGCCGGAGGCGGGGGGATAGGGATGAAGATCGTCCATAACGGAAAGGACCTGCCTTCCGCCCTGTCCTCCTCTCAGTCCATAGCCAAGTCGGCCTTCGGCGACGAGACGGTCTACATCGAGAAGTACCTGGAAGAGCCCAGACACATCGAGTTCCAGATCCTGGCCGACAACAAGGGAAAGACTGTCTACGTCTCCGAGAGGGAGTGCTCCATCCAGCGCCGTCACCAGAAGCTCATCGAGGAGTCCCCGTCGCCCATCATGACCCCGGAGCTGAGGGAGGAGATGGGGACCATCGCCGTCAAGGCAGCCAGGGCCATAAACTACGTCAGCGCCGGCACGGTGGAGTTCATGTACTCCAAGGGCGACTTCTACTTCCTGGAGATGAACACCCGTCTGCAGGTGGAGCACCCCATAACCGAGATGGTCACCGGAATCGACCTGGCCAAGGAGCAGATAACCATCGCCGCCGACGGGGACATCGGATTTGACCAGAAGGATATCAAGATCCAGGGGTGGGCCTTCGAGTGCCGCATCAACGCCGAGGACCCCCTCAACGAGTTTGCCCCCTCCCCCGGGCGGATAAAGAGGTACCGCAGCCCTGGCGGGCCAGGAATCCGGGTAGATTCCGGGGTATACACCGGCTATGTGATTCCCCCCTACTACGACTCGTTGATCTCCAAGCTGGTGGCCCACGGCCGGGACCGCAACGAGGCCATCGCCCGCATGGAGAGGGCCCTTTACGAGTACATCGTGGTGGGAGTGACCACCAACCTGCTCTTCCATAAAGCGGTTTTGAAGAACGAGCGGTTCAGAAGGGGAGATATCAACACCCACTTCATCAAGGAAGAGAACATAATGGACGACGTCAAGGTCCTGGCCAAGGAGGACCAGAAGAGCCTCTTCCTGGCCGCCGCCCTGGGAGCCGACAGCCGGAAGGTGGCAGCCATTTCCGCCGCCGTGGAGTCTTATCTGTCCCAGAATACGGTCAGCCAGAAGGATATGGCCAGCGAGGGCATGTCCCAGAGGAAGATGTAGTGCTGGACGTCCTGTCCTACCTCATGGATCGACCCGGTTCCTGGGTCTCCGGGGAGGAGATGGCCTCCTCCCTGGGGATCTCCCGCGCAGCGGTATGGAAACAGATACAGATCCTGCGGTCCAGAGGCTACTCCATTTTATCGTCCACCAGGAAAGGCTACCTGCTCGCCCAGGTTCCGGACATCCTGGACCGGCGTTCCATCACCAGAGCACTGGAGACCGGATATCTGGGACGTGAGCTTCACTACCAGAGCGAGACATCCTCCACCAACGACCTGGCCAGAAGCGTGGTAGGCTCGGCCAGGAACGGTGCCGTGGTGCTCTCTGAGATCCAGACCTCCGGCCGGGGGAGGCTGGGCCGGGAGTGGCTCTCTCCCCGGGGCGGGGTGTGGATGAGCCTCATCCTGAAGCCGAACCTGCCCCCGGCCCTGGCCCCCCGCATCAACATGGCTGTGGGCGTGGCCCTGGCCAGGACCCTGAGCGAGCTCTACGGCCTCCAGGTGGGGATCAAATGGCCCAACGACCTGCTGGTGGGGGAGAAGAAGGTCTGCGGCATTCTGACGGAGATAAGCGCCGAGATGGACCGCCTGAACTATGTGGTGGTGGGGGTGGGCATCAACGCCAACCTGGACGGCGGCGCGTTTCCAGGCCTGTGGAACGCCACCTCGTTGCAGCAGGAGCTGGGGCGTCGTGTTTCCAGGGAAGAGCTTATTGTGAGGTTTTTGAAGGAGGCCGAGAGGTCGCTAGAAGACATGACCTCGGATTTGGAGAAGGTCCGCCAGGAGTGGTGCCTTCGGTCCTCGACCCTGAACAGGCTGGTCAGGATCGAGCTGGCCGGAGAGGAGCTGGTGGGCACGGCCCGGTCCATCGACCAGGAGGGAGCACTTTTAATAGAGACCGAAGAAGGGACCATGAGGAGAGTCCTGGCCGGGGATTGCATTCACCTGCGGCCGGTGAAGAGAGATGATCAGGGACGATGATCATGGACGTGGGATCGCAGAGCGCGGGAATGGTGGCGGCGATCACGAAGGGCGATCAGGAACGACGACCAGGGAAAAAGGATCAGGAAATAAGATGATCAGAGAAGATGATTTGATATGAGACGAAGGGTTCAGGGAATTGCCAAAGATACGCTCAGCTTCATAATGGAAGCCTGCAGGGACACCATGCCCAGAGAGTTCGCCGCCCTGCTGCGGGCGGAGGACGGCATCATCTCCGACGTGCTGATCCTGCCGGGGACAGACTCCAACGAACGCCAGGCCAGCGTGAAGCTCTACATGCTTCCCAACATGCAGATCGTGGGATCGGTGCACAGCCATCCAAACGGCGTCCTGCGTCCGTCGGGCCCGGACCTGGCCTTCTTCTCCCCCACCGGGAGCTACCACCTGATCGCCGGCCCCCCCTTCGACGAGCGTAGCTGGGCCTGCTTCGATCCCTCCGGCAACCCCAGGGTTCTGGAGATCCTGGACGTCGACCTGGAGGACGACATAGACGGCTTTCTGGATGAGGAGGGGGACTTCTGACCAGAGTCCTGGCCACCGGGACCTTCGACCTCATCCACCCCGGCCACCTGCTCTACCTGGAGCAGTCGAGAGCCCTGGGCCAGGAGCTGGTGGTGATCGTGGCCCGGGACGTGAACGTAAAGCATAAACCAAAGCCGGTGGTCCCGGAGGACCAGCGGCTGAAGATGGTCTCCGCCCTCAAGGTGGTGGACAGGGCGGTCCTGGGGAGCGTGGACGACATGTTCCAGCCCATCCGGGATCTGAAGCCGGATGTGATAACCCTGGGATACGACCAGCACTTCGACGAGGCCAGGCTGGAAAAGGAGCTGACCGCCAGGAATATCGAGGCCCGGGTAGTCAGGATAGGGGCCCACGATAGCTGCTCCTTATGCAGCTCCCGCCGGATCGTGGCCAAGATAGCGGACCGGATCAGGGCCCAGGAAAACCGCTGAGGGCCCTGCCAGGCTATCGCCAGTTACTTATATGGATTCCCACCCTTTTGCCGTCCGTATGCCCCGAGTAGCGGTTGGCGGGACCTTCGATCCCGTTCACGACGGACATCTGGCACTGCTGAAGAAGGCCTTCGAGGTGGCCGGCAAAGAAGGTGAGGTGGTGGTGGCATTGACCTCCGACACCATGGCCAGAGCCCAGCGCAATCGGCCCGTCCGGGACTTCGAGACCCGTCTTCGAAACCTGGAAAATATCTTTAAAAGGGAGTTTAGAGTGGATAATTTCAGGTTCGAGAAGCTGCACAACACCTACGGGTCGGCCATAGAAGATTATTACGATTATATCGTGGTCTCCCCGGAGTCGGAGCCCATGGCCTGCCAGATCAACGTCATCCGCCGGGAGAACGACCTGTTTCCCCTGAAGATCGTCAGAATAGATTACCAGCTGGCAGAAGACAAACACCGCATCAGCTCCACCCGGATCTGGAAGGGCGAGGTAGACGAGCACGGGAAGCTCATGGCTTAACTCATGGCTCAACTCGCAGCCGGGCATCCGACCGGGCCTTCAGGGCCAGGGATCCGGAAAGCCCCCGGTCGAAGCAAAGCCTGACCAGAATGAGGCAGCCCTCTTCACGCTGAAATCTCACACCCGATATCTCAGACCTGCAATCTCTTTCCGATTTTTCTTCGCACGCTCTTGATCACGTTCCTGGCGATCATCCGGGAGGGCGTCCTCTTGCAGATTATCCCCGTCCTGCCCTGACGGATCTCCTCCAGGGCCTGGCCGGAAGAATCGGCGTTTACAACCGTCACTCCCAGCCCCACCGTCTCCAGCATGTGAGAGTCGGACCCGGCGACCATGGGCAACCCCCGGGAAGTTGCTTCCCTCCGGGCCCGGACGTTGGATAGGCCCAGGATGTAGCGGGAGTTGAATACCTCCACCGCGTCCACCGGCGGTATCCGGCCCATGCCGTGGCGGAAGTAGTGATAGGGGTGAGGGACCACGGCGATCCCCCCCAGGTCGTGGATGGCGTCGATGGTCTCCTCCGGGCTGTGGCGGAGGGGGGGCAGCTCTTCTATGCCCAGGGCCAGCAGGTGGCCTTCCGAGGTGGAGATCTCCGCGCCCATGATCACCACCAGGTCCCGGCGAAGAACCCTGGACGCCCGGCGAGCCACCTGGGAGCCCCTGAGGGTGTCGTGGTCGGTTATGGCCACTCCCCCCAGGCCCCGGCGCCGGGCCATCTTCAGGATGTCCTCCACCCGGGCCCGGCCGTCGGAATAGTTGGAATGGATGTGCAGGTCCAGGCGCATCTCAGGCCTCGCCGGGATCGGCTATGGCCCCCAGGAGGGCGGAGGCCGCTGCCGTGGCCGGGGAGGCCAGATAGACCAGCCCGCCCTTGCCCATGCGGCCGGGGAAGTTCCGGTTGGATGTGGAGAGGCAGACCTCTCCTTCCGCCAGCACCCCCATGTGGGCGCCGAGACACGGGCCGCAGCCGGGAGTGCCGATCATCACCCCGGCCTCCAGGAGGGTCTTGATGATCCCTGCCGCCAGAGCTTCCAGGTAGACCTCTCTGGATGCCGGGATGGCCAGGGTTCTGACCGCCACCTTCTTTCCCCGCAGGATGCCGGCGGCCATTGCCAGATCCTCCAGGCGGCCGTTGGTGCAGGTGCCTATGAAGACCTGGTCCACCTCCAGCCCCTGCAGGTCAAAGACCGGCTTTACGTTGTCCACCCGGAAGGGGACCGCCAGCTGGGGCACAAGATCGCTGACGTCGAACTCCAGCTCCTCCTGGCAGGAGCCGGGGTCAGAGAACACCCTGACGTAAGGAGCTTTAAAACGGGATCTCAGGAATTCGTCCGTCTTTTCGTCTGGGGGCACTATGGCCGCCTTGGCTCCCACCTCCACCCCCATGTTGCATAGCGTCATGCGCCCGGAGATGGTCAGCTCCTGCACGGCCTGGCCGGTGTACTCCACCGCCCTGTAGGTGGCCCCGTCGGCCCCCAGCTTTCCGGCGACGTAGAGGGCCAGGTCTTTGGCCAGCACCATGGGCATAAGACGGCCGGTGAGCTTGACGGAGATGGTCCGGGGAACCTTGAA
Organism: Methanosarcinales archaeon; assembly: GCA_013415595.1. Classification (GTDB taxonomy): domain Archaea; phylum Halobacteriota; class Methanosarcinia; order Methanotrichales; family Methanotrichaceae; genus JAAEEW01. Next base: position 12,289 of record JAAEEW010000023.1, read on the forward strand.
CCACAGCCTCCCCCGGGAGTAGATCTCTGCCATGTCCGTGGCCCCCACCCCGGTGCCGAAGGCCCCGAAGGCCCCGTAGGTGCAGGAGTGGGAGTCGGCCCCCACCACCAGGGTGCCGGGGAGGGCGAATCCCTGTTCCGAGAAGACCTGATGGCATATCCCGGAGCCGCAGTCGAAAAGGTTGGCTATGCCCTGGGAGCGGGCCCAGGACCGGATCTCGGCCTGCAGGGCGGCGGTGACCTCGTTGTTGGCCGGGACGATGTGGTCGAAGGGAATGACGATCCTCCTGGGATCCCACACCCTCTCCGACCCCATCTCCTGGAAGGCCTTGACCGCCAGGACGCTGGTCCCGTCGTGGGACATGGCGTAATCGATCTTGGCCTCCACGATCTCCCCGGCCCTGGCCTCCTGGCCGGAGGCCCGGGACAGTATCTTCTCGCTGATGGTGGGCAGGATTCATCCCTCCCGGTGGCGGCTCACTCCTCCGGGGTGGGCAGCATGTAGTTGATATCCTCGGTGGGGTGGCGGTAGAGCCTGGCCCCCTGCCGCTTCTGGTCCAGGATGTGGCCGATCATGCCGATGGACCGGCCAAGGGCGAAGAGGCCGTTTAAGTAGCCGTGCTTCACCACGTCATCGATGTCCTGCTTGCTGAAAATGTCACAGGAGGACATCAGGTCCAGGAACAGGATTCCGATGCAGCCGTCCACGTTCAGGATCAGGTTGCCCTTCTTGGCGGTGGTGATGGACTCCACCTGCAGGGCGTAGTTGAGAAGGTCGGTGCGGGCGAAGTTCTTCCGGGCGTAGCTGATCAGAAGCTGGACCCTCATGTCCGGATTCTTGACGCTCTTTATGCGGTGGCCTATTCCCGGGATGTTGATGCCCTTGCGCTTCATCTCCGTCACGAACTGCTCCGGAGTTAAGCCCGACTCGTAAGCCATCTTGAACTCCCTGGCCGCGTCGTCGATGGCTCCGCCGAAGCGGGGGCCGATGGTGAGCAGGCCGCTGGCAAGCGAGCTTATCAGGTCCTTGCCGGCGCAGGAGGCAACGATTGAGTTGTGGGCCGCCGATACAGCAGGACCGTGGTCGGCCACGATCTGCAGCACCAGCTCGATGAACCGGGAGGCGTAATCGGGAAGCTCCTTCTTAAACCACAGGAGGCCGATCACCCCGCCGATGCCCATGTTCTGCTCCAGCACGTCGCTGATCTTCTTGCCGGCGTAAAGCAGCTCCTCGCCGCTGTCGTCGGATATGGTGCATATGAAAGTGGTGGGCCTGCGGATCAGGCCGGTGGAAAGGGCCTTGCCGTAGTCCACGGGGATGGTGGGCACGTCGGGCTCGGCGAACTCCTTGACCTTGCCCTGCTCCTTCACCATCTGGTAGACCCTGGCCACCACATCTCCGTAGTCGTCAAAGGAGTTGGGGACGTGGGCTCCAGCCTCGGCAAAGGCCTGGTTCTTGGCCCGGGCGGTCTCCTTCTCCGTGTCCGCCTTGGCTCCGGCGTGGCCGAACTGGACGCTTCCCGGGAGCATGGTGGCGCAGGTTCCGGTGACCCAGGCCACCAGAGGCTTGGTGATCTTGCCGGCCTTCAGAGCCTCGATGATCCGGTACTCGTCCTCTCCGCCCAGCTCCCCCAGGCAGGCGATCATGGCTATCTCCGGATTGGCCTCGAACCTCAGTATGTGATCCAGCATGGTGGAGCCGGGGTAGCGGTCTCCTCCGATGGCCATTCCCTCGAAGATGCCGTTGGAGTTGCGGGAGATTATGTTGAAGGCCTCGTTGAGCATGCCTCCGGACTTGGAGACGAATCCCACACATCCCGGCCGGTACAGCCTGGAGGCCACGATGTTCTCGATGGTCCCGGCGGTGTTCCCGATCCTGAAGGCTCCGGCCACCAGCCCGCCCACGGTGGCCGGGCCGATGATGGTCTTGCCCTTTTCCCGGGCGGTGGCGGCCATTATCCGGGCCTGCCTCTCCGGAACGCCCTCGGCGATGACGGCCACGGTCATGATGGAGTCCTGATCCATGGCCTCCATGGTGGTCTCAAAGGCCGACCGGTGGGATGCGAAGTTGACCATCACGTCCACCTGGGGGTGTTTGGCCACCGCATCCGGGATGGTGCGGTACATGGGAAGCAGGATCTCCCTGGTGCCCCAGAAGACCTTGTGGATCCCGGCCCGGCTGGGATTGATTATGGCGGCGACGCTTGGCGTCTCCCGGCGGCTGATGTAATCGAAGTCCAGCATCCTCTGGATGGCGTTTACCTGGTATCCGTAGACGAAAGATTGAGTGTTCCTGTCGAAGAGCGAGTAGTTCTCCCTCATGGCTTAAGCCTCCTTAAGGGCCAGGGGCACAATCCTGGTCATGTGAGTCTCCGGTCCGAATACCTCGATAGGCACGCCCAGCTCAGTGCCCAGACGACGCATGAGCTTAAGCCCCTCCTCGTAATTTGGACCCCCTCTGCGAACGTAAATCTTGACCCCGTGCTCCTTGAGCTTGACCCGGTACTCCCGAAGGGCCATTACGATGCCCTTGAAGGTGTTGGCCACGTCGGTGAAGTTGGCTATGGCCCCCCCGATCAGCAGGATCTTGCCCCGGGGGTCCTTCTCCCTGGTCATCAGGTCCAGGATGGTCTTGGTGTAGTGATAGGTCTCCTCTGTGTTCGGATCGCCGCTGTACTCGCCGTAGTTGGCCAGCTCGCCGGCGAACCCCAGGTCGCTGATGGTGTCGGTGTAGATCACGCTGGCCCCTCCGCCGGCGATCATGGTCCACACGTGGCCCCTGGGATTGAGAATGGTCAGCTTCAGTGATGCGCCGGTCTTGGCATCGATGTCCTTGATGTACTGCTCCTCCGGGCTAAGGCTCCGGCCGAAGGGCTCGGGGAACTCCAGATCTCCCCACTTCTTCCGGCACCAGAACTCCTCGGCATCGTCCAGCTTGGCCACCATGTCCAGGGGAATTATGGAGCCGTCGACCAGGGTGAACGGATTTATCTCCAGGTAGGCAAAGCCGCATTCTGAATAGAATTTGAACAGGGCCTCCACAAACCTGGCCATCTGCTCCTTCCGGTCGCCCAGGGATGCGGGCATCCTGGACAGCAGATCGGCCTTATCGATGCCCTTGAGGGTGTCCACGTGGATGCGGGCCACCTGATCCCATTTCTCCTCCACACAGACCCCACCCTCTGTGGAGAAGAAGATGTTATCCCCTTCATAGTCGGAGCTGATGGCCACGTAGAGCTCCTCTTCGTGGGGAATGTAGGGCTCGATCAGAAAATGAGTAAGCATCCCTGCCGTATTGCCCACCACGGCCTCGGAGCCCATTTTCTCCTCGATGTACTTCCTGGCCTGCTGCCAGGTGGCGTCCAGGAGGACCAATCCGTGGGCCCCTCGCTTTCCGAAGAGCTGGTCCGGCTTGACCACCAGCTTTTTCTTTGTAAGCCAGAGGTTCTCCGCTGCCATCCCGTCAAGATCGGTATCCGGACCTGCCAGGGCGACCTCGCCCTTATAATTGAAATCATTGAGGTATTCGGGGAGGAGTCTGGCCAACATCCTCTTTGCGTCGAATTCCCTTATGCCTCTCTGTGCCATCTTCAAACCACCTTCCCCTTTGCAATGCGTTTCATCCTTTAGAAAGCTTTCTGGGAGGAAGAATCCTTCCGCCAGGCGTGAAAGAAAAACTTACATAATTGTCTGGCCGTTCGTTTCATACATGAAATGCCCCACCTGCGAAAAGGATTGCCTCCAGCCCGCCGCCCAGGTGCTTTCCGGCATCGACAGCCTCTACATGGCCTGTCCACGCTGCCCGCCCGAGCCCAACCTGGACAAAGGAGCACCCCTAAGAGAGCTACCCCGGACGGCAAATCGCTGTCCATCCTGCGGACGGGCCCCGCTCGATCTGGTTATGCTTGAAGCCCTGGATGTCATGGTGGAGTGTGGCATTCGCGACGCCGGGGAGAGCCTGAGGAGCGTGGGCACCCCTCTGGTGGAGATCGGGTTTCCTATGGCCTATCCGCCCCGGCTGGGGGGGAGGAGCCTGATAATCGTGGGAGACAGGCTGACCGGGGAGGCGGCCTCCAGGCTGATGGAGATACCGGAGATCAAGGGGGTGATCCAGAGCGCCGGGATTCCGGGGGTGGTGGACCGGAGCCGGGGCAGCCGGGAGGGTGAGCTGCTGGCCGGCTGCGACCTGCGGGCGGACCTGGTGCAAAGCGCCTTTGGAGACCTGCTGATCTACAAGAGCCAGGCCCGCATTCACATCGAGTTCTCCCGACAGGGCGCGCCCAAGGTCAGGATCGTGGAGAGCCTGTTCTTCGGCGGGGCATTCAAAGAGGTGGTGGACGGCTACTGCGGCCCGGGGACCCTGGGGCTGGTCTGTGCCCTGGCCGGGGCCAAAAGGGTGGTCTTGAACGACATCTGGCTCCCGGCCGTTGAGAACGTGATGATGAACCTGGAGGCCAACCGTGACCTGCTGGGCATACAGGAGATCCAGCGTCCGGAGGCGGCCGTCTCACTGGTGGGTGGCTCGCCGGTCCTGGTCGGCCTGGCCACGGGAGACTGCCGGATAGAGGTATACCACGGGGACTTGAGAAAGCTCTTCCACCGGGCGGGGCCGGCGGACCTGTGCCTGATCGATCCCTTCCCCGGATCGGACACCCGGGAGGCGGAGAGGGCCTGCAGCTCCTGCCGGAAGATAGTAATAATATAAATAATTTTAATATTGTATAAACCGCCGCAGGTTGATCATTTGACGGCCATATCAGTAATATAAATAAGAACGCGGAGGTATCGTACCTGGGAATCGGATAGGATATCGGGTCGGAGATCGCATTCGGATATCGGCGATGATGGATCAAAACGCCCGCAGGATAATGAAACCAGTTAAAACAGTTAAATCAGTCGAATCGGCCAAATCTGCCAAATCTGCCAAATCAGTCAAATCAGTCAAATCCGCCCTTTTAA
>JAAEEW010000175.1 GCA_013415595.1 Methanosarcinales archaeon
CCCACACTTATATTATTCAAATTATTTTTATTATTTACACTATTTATTCAGCTCACACTGCCCATGATGTTTTAATTATAGCTAAGAAATTTATATTTTGGCCGATCTCAATCCCGTTCGGCCTTTATCTCCAGGTCGTCCCTGGTGAAGAGGGCATCCAGCCGGTAACCCGCCTTCAAGAGCTCCTCATGGCCCCCCTCCATCCGGTCCAGAATGGCCAGGGCCTGAACCACCTGGTATCCCTCGTCCTCAATCCGCTCAATGGACTTGACCAGGGAGGCTCCGGTGGTCACCACGTCGTCCACCACCGCCACCCGGTCTCCCTTCTCCAGCCGGGGGCCCTCGATGAACCTCATGGTGCCGTGCTTCTTGGGCTCCTTGCGGACGATGAGGGCGGCAACGTCTCTCTTCTGGATATGGCTCATCACGGAGATGGCGGCGACGATGGGATCGGCTCCCAGGGTCATGCCGGCCACGGCCTTCACCCGGGGGTCCAGCTTCTCCAGGAGCAGCTTTCCGGTGAGGTAGGCTCCCTCCGCCGTCAGGATGACCCTCTTGGCGTCGATGTAGTAGTTGCTCTCCTTTCCCGAGGATAGGGTGACCTTCCTCACTTCCAGCGCCTTGTTTTGCAGAAGCGATAGCATCCGATCTCTGTCATCCATAATACCTGCTCCTTGATTCCCTGGCCGGGGGGCCATTTTCAGATATCCGACTGCAAAAGACTTGAGTCCAGCGGATATAACCGTTCTGTCTCCATGGAAGCCTTTCCCTTCCCCGGCCGGCTCTTCCCGGGACTGAAAAATCAGCGCCCTGCCCTTCCGGGCTTTGAAGCCCTGATATGTTCCAGGCTTCCCAGGAAGGTGCCGTCCAGGAGGTATATCCGGGCCAATCTCAGACGGGCCATGCGGGGAAGGGGACCGCGCTCCTCCTGGATGTCGGCGTTGAGGGGAAGCCCCCCGCACAGGGGATTGAAGGCGGGCATCATGATGATCTCCCTCTCCGCCGATTCCCTTCCGGCGTCCGCCCCCGCTCCTGCCCCCTCTCCCGTCTCCTCCGGCAGGAGGGGGGCCCGGGCCCACACCCGCTGGCTGTGGCCGTGGCCCAGAGGGTCGGCCAGGCGCACCGTGGGGTGGACGTGCCCGGCCACCAGGCGGCGGCAGCGCAGCACCTCCGGGCTGGGCCGGGTGTGGCCGTGGAAGTAGCCCACCTGGTCCAGGACCAGGCCGGTGGCCGGGGCCAGCTTTGCCTCCGGCAGCAGGTCGGCCAGCCCGCCGTCGTGATTGCCGGGGACCACCCTCACCTCTGCCAACTCCGAGAGGGCCTCCACGAACCGGGGGACCTCCGTCCTCTCCTGCCAGCTGGTGCGGGGAACGTTGTGCTTCAGGTCCCCCACGATCACCAGGAGGTCAGGACTGCTGGCCTTCACCAGCTCCAGCAGGCTGGAGAGGAGCTTCCCGGTCTGGCTGGGGATGCTGGCTCCGCAGAGGAATAGCTCGTACTCGATTCCCAGGTGCAGGTCGGCCACCGCCAGCACCCGCTTCTTCCCCTCCGCCAGCAGGGCCGGCCGGCCCACCAGGGGGGCGATCTCCATTGCTCCCGCTCCTCACCCCTCACCGGGGGCAGGTGAGAGGGGCTCATGGTGGGATCGATGGTTAGATTCATGGCGGCTTTCATGCTGGGACTTGTGAAGGGACTCGCCAAGGGACTTTAGGAGGGACTTGAGCTCGTCCAGGCTGCCGGCGATGCCACGGCAGGCGCCCTCGATCATGGCGTTGACCCTGGCCTTTTCGGTCTCCCCGGCCTTTCTAAAATCGGTTCTGATCCCCACTACCCACGGCCCCCGGCAGGCGTAGTGGTAGCCCACCTCAAAGGCCGTTCCGTCGTCCACCTGGGTGCCGTCCAGGATGGCCACCATCAGGCTGCAGCTCTGCAGGGCTTCCAGGTTGGAGGCGAAGATGCGGTCCAGGGAGGCGGTCTCGTGGGGCCAGACCACCTCCGCTCCGGGGAGGGCCTCCTGGATGGCCTTCTTGACCTCCAGCCCCCACCGGATCTCGGCCTGGGAGAAGAGGGGGCCGGCCAGGTAGACTCTGACCCTCATGCCGCCCTGGATGCCTCCAGCAGCCTTTCTACCACGAAGTCCCGGTCCAGGCTGGCCAGGAACCATCCGGCCTTGGGTCCCTGCCTCTCTCCCAGGAAGGAGATGTAGACCGCCTGGAAGAACTTCTTGGAGTCCAGCCCCTGATCGCTGGCCACCTCGTAGATCAGGTCGTGGATCTCGGCGGCGCTCCTGTCTCCGATATCCAGGGCCAGCTTGCCCAGGGCCTCCTTCTCCTCTGAGGACAGGTTGTGGGCCTCTTTGGGAAGCTCCTCCCGGAGCTGGAACTTGACGAAGGGCGGGGCGTAGCGCTCCAGCCAGATCTGCACGTTCCTGGCCCGGCCCAGGATCTCCTCCTGCCGGCTGGTGTCGTAGCCGCTCCTCTGCAGCGCGGTCATGAGCAGGTCCTGGTCTTCCCGGGCTATCTGGACGGCGGTGACCATGTGGCGGAAGGGTATCTGGAAGGGCTGGCGCTTTCCGATGTTGGAGAGCTCCAGGGCCCTCTCCTCTCCCTTCTGCTGGTCGTACTCGTCCACCAGGCTCAGCAGGGGCAGGCCGGGGTCGAACTCGATGTGCTTCTCCGGCTTGTTTCTGATGATCAGGTAGCGCAGCACCTCCGGGGGCACCACGTCCAGCATCTCCTGGATGGTGACCACCAGGCCGGTGGAGCTGTGCATGGCTCCCTTGCCCTTGAGGTGGATCCACTCGTAGACCACCGGGTAGGGGGCGGGATAGCCGTAGATCTCCTCGCTGATCCGCTTCCCGGTGTCGTAGGAGCCGCCGGCGGTGGCGTGGTCCTTGCCGAAGGGCTCGAAGGTGACGTTCAGAATCTTCCACCGGGCCGGCCAGTCCACCCTCCAGGCCAGCTTGCCCCCGCCTCTCATGGGGGCCTGGCCGGAGTGGCCGCACTGGCAGACGTAGCTGACCGTCTCTTCGTCCAGGTCAAATCCGGTGACCTTGGTGGTGTTGGTGCGGCCGCAGCTCTGGCAGCAGGCGTCGAAGGGGCACCAGCCGGCGGGGACCTCTCTTCCCGAGACCTCCTTCAGGATGCGCGCGATCTCGTCCCTCTTCACCAGGGCGGTCTTGGTGGCCTCCAGGTAGCGGCCCTCCTTGTAGAGCTGGTCGGCCCGCAGGACCTCGGGCTCGATTCCAAG
>JAAEEW010000176.1 GCA_013415595.1 Methanosarcinales archaeon
GGACTGCCCACAGGCCAGGCGCCCGGGTCACCGGGCCCCTGCCCCCTCCCCCAGATGCCGCCTCCAACCCCAGAATAGGGTGGTGGGGGGAAGGGGCCATCGGCGCCGCCGGATTTCTGGCTTTGACAGGCACCCCGGTCTTCGGGTATGGTGGCGGATAGGAGTCTGGGAAGCTTCCGTGTTTATCATCATCCGAAGGCATCGGTTGCCATGCTTCTGCGCCTCACTCCACACCTGGCCGTTCGCACCCCCTGGCGCTATGCCCGGGTCCGTCCCGGAGAGCGCCATGTGGTGGTGTGCGGCTCCCGGGCCTTCCCGCCGTCCCATCCCAGCACCAACCTCTGCCTGGAACTGTTGACCGCAGCCTGTCGGGACGCCCCGCCCCGGACGCTGCTCGATCTGGGCTGCGGCTCCGGGGTGTTGGCCCTGGCCGCGGTGTGTTTGGGGGTGCCGGTCGTGGTGGGAGTGGATGTCGCGGGGCCGGCCCTGGCGACCTGCCGGGCCAACGCCCGCAGAAACGGCCTGGAGGGGGCCGTCCAGTGGCTCCAGGGCTCCAGTGAGGCCCTGAGAGGGACGTTTGACCTCATTGTGGCCAACCTGCCGTGGCCGGTACAGATGGACAAGATCGCCGAGCTGGCCCGGTTGGGAAGCGGCGGCCTGATCCTGTCGGGCTTCCGGGACACCCAGGAGGCGGAGTTGCTGGCCGGCCACCGCGCCTGGGGGTGGCATCCGGGCCGGCGCCTCACCCGGGAGCGCTGGGAGATCGAGACTCCCCGGGAGGGCAGCTACACTTGGGTGGGGCTGCTCCTGACCCGGGGGTGAGGAGCTACTTCTTGGTCATGGCGGTGCAGCCGTCCCAGTCAGGCGGGGGTGGGCAGGAGAGGAACTCCTGGCAGCGTTCCCGGAGCAGCCGGGAGGGGCCGTCGGTGGGAAAGATCTCGAGGCAGGCACCAAAGAGTCTGGCGGCTTCGACAAATTGCTGATCCCGGAAGGCCTTCAGGCCGGCGGCAAAGGTCTGAAGCAGCCAGGCCTGCTCGTCGTCCGGCTCTCCCAGGCCCATGACTTCGTAAACCACCACGCCGGTCTGTTTCCCCTTCACCCGGACCTTGTCCACCTCCCGCATGATGAACGGGTTTTGCAGGAGTCGGGCCGTGTATTCACTGATTAAGATGGTGGTGCCGTAATATTTGTTCAGACCTTCCAGGCGGGCCGCCAGGTTGACGTGGTCGCCGATGACGGTGTAGTCGAAAAGACGCTCGGAGCCCAGATTTCCCACGGTCATGGGGCCGGAGTTGATGCCGATGCCGATCTGGATAGAGGGCCAGCCCCGGGCGGTCCATTCCTGGCACAGTTCCCGCAGGGAGGCCACCATGTCCAGGGAGGTGAGACAGGCGTGGTCGGCGTGCTGGGGGAGGTCCAGGGGGGCGCCGTAGATGGCCATGACCGCGTCACCGATGTATTTATCCACGGTGCCCCCGTGTCTAAAGACGATGTCGGTCATGGGGGTGAGGTAGGTGTGGAGAAGGTTCACCAGGTCCTCGGGGTCCATGGTTTCCGCCAGGGTGGTAAAGCCCCGGATATCAGAAAAGATGACCGTGAGGTCGCGTTTTTCGCCGCCCAATCGGAGTTTCTCCGGATGGCGCAGCATCTCGTTGACCACTTCCGGGGCGACGAAGCTCTGGAAGGTGGATTTGATGCGCTTGCGCTCCCGTTCCACGTTAAGGAGGCGCATGAGCCCGACCCCGACATAGACGGAGAGGAGGGTCTGGAGGGGATAGACCATCTGGTAGTAGTGATCCCAGCGGGAAAAGAGATAGTAGACGATGGCCACATAGGCGATGGCGAGTTCCAGGAACAGGATGAAGGAGGCCCAGGCGTGTAAGCGGGGGATGGACCAGCCCATGATCAGGCCCATAATGACCAGGGCGGCCAGATTCCAACCCCAGAGGCTGGTGGACACGTTGAGGAAGTCGTTGCGCAGGAAGTTGTCGATGACGTTGGCGTGCACCTCCACGCCGGGAAAGATGCTGGAGAAGGGGGTGACGCGGATGTCATAGATACCCACGGCGGTGGCCCCCACC
>JAAEEW010000024.1 GCA_013415595.1 Methanosarcinales archaeon
GAACCAAGGGTCTGATTTATAAGGTCAAGACTTTTGGGACTATACACAAGGCTCTGATGGACGAGAAGAATATAGATTTAGCCAAAAAAGCCATAATGGGGCTTGGAAGAAGTCTGGCAGCTAATTTGTTGATTCAAAAGGTCGAATCCAGAATAGATTGGAAAATCGCAAGCCAAATGACTGGAAGTTCACCTACACTGGATAAATTGATGCAGGTGGCTCTAATAATAATATATACATATTAAAAAATAAAAATATCTGGGAAATAGCGGAATTCTCATCAAGCCGATCTCGATCTCGATCATCGGTGATTCACCCGGAGATCGGTCTCCTTTTTCACTCACAGGCCACCCCTCCGTTCAGCGAACGCAGGGGGATTATCACCGGACGGTCGTGGTTGTCCATGACCACCGCCTCCACCCCGTAGACGCTCCTGATCACTCCCGGGGTCAGCAGGCTGAAGGGATCTCCCGCGGCGAAGATCTTTCCCCCCTTCAGTATGGCCAGCTTGTCGCAGAAACGGGAGGCCAGGTTCAGGTCGTGGATGGCCATGACCGCAGAGATCCGCCTCTCCCGCACCAGGTCGCCGATGATCTCCATCACCTCGAGCTGGTGTTTCATGTCCAGGTTGGAGGTGGGCTCGTCCAGAAGCAGGACCTGAGGCTCCTGGCACAGAGCCCGGGCGATGAGCACTTTTTGCTTCTGGCCGCCGCTAAGCTCGCTGAAGTCCTTGAGGGCGAAGCCGTCGATGTGCAGCAGCTCCATTATCTCCGCCACCCGGTCTATGTCCCCATCGGAGACCCGCCAGCTCATGTGGGGCCGCCGGTCCATGAGCACGGTATCGAAGACGGTGGTGGAGAGGGGAGTGGAGCTGGACTGGGGGACATAGCCGATGTAGCGGGCGATCTCCTGGCGGCTCATGCTCTCCACCGCCCGCCCGTCCAGAAAGATGCTCCCCCGGGGCTTCAGTATACGATCGATGCACTTGATGAGGGTGGTCTTGCCCGAGCCGTTGGGGCCCACCAGCCCCAGAACCTCGGAGTCCTCCACCACCAGGGAGAGCCCGTCCAGGATCCTGGAGGACCGGTAGCTGAACGATAGGTCCTTAATAGTGATCTTTACCAAAATTCCTTCCTCCTTCTCAAGAACAGGTAGATAAAGAAGGGAACCCCCAGAAACGAGGTCATGATCCCCACCGGCAGAATGACCGGGGCCAGCACGGTCCTGGCAATGGAGTCCGCCCCCAGCAGGATTACGGCTCCCACCAGGGCGGAGGCCGGCAGCAGGAATCGATGATCGCCACCGATGGCCATGCGGGTGATGTGAGGCGAGACCAGTCCGATGAAGCCGATGGTCCCGGTAAAACAGATCACGCTGGCGGTGATCAAAGAGGCCAGGATCATGCTGATCACCCGCACCTTCTCCACGTTCACTCCCAGGCTCTTGGCCGTCTCGTCCCCGGCCCCCAGAGCGTTGATGTCCCAGGACTTCAGCAGCAGGTAGGGAAGACAGATCCCTATCACGGCGGTCACGATCCACACCTTCTCCCAGGAGGACCGGCCGAGGCTGCCCATCATCCAGAATACCACTTCGTGCACCTGCTCCGACCGGCCCACGTACTGCAGAAAGGAGGTCAGGGCGGAGAAGATATACATGATGGCTATCCCCGCCAGGATCATGGTCTCAGGGGTGATCCCCTTGTACCGGGCAAGGCCGTAGACGGTGAGGGAGGCCAGGAGGGCGAAGACGAAGGCGTTGCCGATGATCAGGTACTCCCCGCCGGCAAATCCCGCCCCCAGAACGATGGCCAGGGCGGCTCCAAAGCTGGCCGCCGAGGCTATGCCCAGGGTGAAGGGGCTGGCCAGGGGATTCTTCAGTATCCCCTGCATCACCGCCCCGGCCACGGCCAGGCCCATCCCGGCCACGATGGCCATCAGGATGCGGTGCAGCCGCAGGCCCCAGACGATGGTCTCCGAGAACCAGGTGGCCTGAAAGTGGTTGGGGAAGAACCTGGCCAGGATGGCGGTGTAAACCTGGGTCACACTGAGATCGGCTGAGCCAAGGGTGGCCGCCACCCCGGCCAGCAGGACGATTCCCGCCACCGCCAGAGCGATGAAGAGCACCTTATGCCCTATGAACCTGGAGTACTCTTCCCTGAGATCGCCGCTTCCTGCTGTGGTCACCAACTACATCATCCCCTCCCTTCGTCCCTGCCTGGACCGACCGCCCCATCGACCCCGAGGATGTCTGGAGCCCCCGGAGTGCCGGCCCCGATTACTGGATTAGCATTCGAAAGTCGCTGTCCGGGGCCCTGGAAGACCCCGAAATGCTCCTGACTGACGGCCTTTGGATCGAGATCTTCAGGCTTTGCTCAGGATGTAATAACTTTCCCATATAAAGTATTCCGATGAAATATTGATCACGGCATAGCATATCACCATCCAGGGCAAACAATCAGCCATTTCCGGAGGAGTGGGGCCAGTCCCGCCCCAGGCCTTTCGGGCTGCTCAGCCAGGCTATCCACCTGGCCCTTCATTTGCCCCCCTGGTGGCCTGGCGGCCACTGCATCCTCCCAGGGCTCGCTTTCCGCCACCCCTGGCCTGCAACTCCTGTCCGGCCTGCGCAGATCCTTCGGTCCATGCAGCCCCCTTCCGTTCTCTTCCGTCCCCGGGAACGGCCCCGCTTTGCCAGATTCTGCTCCCGCATGAACTGCACATTGCCGCTTTAAAGGTCGCCTGGTGCATAAAATTTAAAGAAGGCTGCTGGAGTATGGAAGGCTGCTGGAGATCCAAAGATCGAAATGCCAGCAGCGTCCACCCCAGGATGGCAATGGTGCGAGGCAGGCGGCCCGGTCTCATCCTCAGGCTCCCGGGAAAGAGAA
>JAAEEW010000177.1 GCA_013415595.1 Methanosarcinales archaeon
AGAGGATGTATGGTTATGTCCTCAACAGAATTTAGCCGTTTTGCCCTGGCCGTTTCAGATTTCGTTTCTCTGGCCAAAAAGGTCCTTGATATCCGGTATCCCTTCTCCTGTATCCGGGGAGCTGAAATTTTCTCGATCCTCTCCGCCGCTGGCATCCGGGAGGGAATTTCAGACCGCTTCGACTGTGCTTTTCGACGGAATGGTCCAGGGCGGCGATTGGGCCCAGGGGGAGCAGCAGGAATACATTTACCTATCATGAACGGCCTTGTCCACTGAGGTGATAACATGTTTCCAGGTATTGGCGGCAGGGGAATGAACCCCAAGAAGATGAAGGGCATGTTGAAGAGCATGGGGATCAACATCGACGAGATCGAGGGCGTGGAAGAGGTGGTGATTCGACTGGCCGATAAGGAGATCGTGATCAACAATCCGTCAGTGGCTATCATGGACGCCCAGGGCAGCCGGACCTACCAGATATCCGGGGACGCAGTGGAGAGACCTCTGGCCGCGGCCATCCCCGATGCCGATGTGGAGCTGGTGACCGTCCAGACCGGCGTCTCAGCAGAAGAGGCAAGAGCAGCTCTGATGGCCTGCAACGGCGACCTGGCGGAGGCCATCGTCAAGCTCAGCAACAGGACCTGAAGAGCCGGGACTGCTGAACCATCGCCTGAAATTCATTTGATTAAATTCATTAGAATCTGATCGATAAGGGAGACGTTCTCAATGGACGACCCCATCCTTGATCCGGTCCACGGAGCTGTATATCCGGACCGGCTGGAGCGGCTGATCATCCAGAGCGCTCCCCTGCAGAGGCTGAAGGGGATCCGGCAGCTGGGCCTGGTTGACGTCGCCTATCCCGGGGCCACCCACAGCCGGTTCGAGCACAGCGTGGGAACCATGCACGTGGCCGGCCTCATGGCCGCTCATCTGGATCTGAGCCCGGACGAGGTGCGAAAGGTCAGACTGGCCGGCCTATTGCACGATATCGGACATTCCGCCCTCTCCCACGCCGTGGAGCAGATTCTGGCCCGAAATCCCGATCTCCAGCCGGAGCTGGAGGGGAAGAAGGCGGTGGGCCACGAGCAGTTCACCCGGGCCCTGGTCCGGGCCGCCTCCTTCGGCCCCCGGGTGGAGGAGGCGGTGAAGGAAGATTTTGGAGATCCCCTGGACTTCTTCAAAGGTATTGCCGAGATCATCAGCGGCAGGTCTTTGCCTCTGGGCCAGATAGTCGCCGGGGACGTGGACGCAGACCGCATCGATTTCCTGCTCCGGGATTCCCACCACAGCGGCGTCAACCTGGGCCTGGTGGACCTGGACCAGATCCTCCAGTCCCTGACCGTCAGGGACGGCCGGGTGGTCCTCTCCGGGGCCTGCGACTACCGGGCGGATCTGTCGTTGACCGCTGCCGAATCCATTCTGGTGGCCCGGGCCCACCACTACAACGCCCTGGTCCACCATCCCCGGGTGCAGTCGGCCCGGGCCATGCTTCTCTACGTCATGGAGCGGGTGCTGAAGGAGATGGAGAAGGAGGAGGCTTGCTCCCAGATCAGGAGCTTCTTCGTCCAGTACAACGATTCCGATCTGATGAACCTGCTGTCCTTGAGAGCTGCAGGCGACCTGGGGGCGGTGCTGGGGCGCCTCAGGGAGGGGCGGACCTACCCCCTGGCCTCCAGGTTCGACCACCGCACCCTGCCCCCGGGGATCAGGATGGCCATCTCCACCATCGCCAGGAACGGGCGGGCCAGGAGGATATTCGAGAGCAGCCTTGCCCGCCAGCATGGGATTCTGGTTGACATCTCCACCGGCAGCGGGGTTCCGAAGTCGCTTCGCACCATCGACGGCTTCCTGTACGACGAGTCGGTGCTGGCAGCCGGGCTGATCAAGTCCCTCACCAGGCAGCTCACCTTATCTCTATTCTCCGACAGTCCGGTGCACATCTCCCAGAAGGAGATCGGAGACCTTTCTGCCAGGCTTCTGGCCTTCATCCGCTCGGAGAGCTATCTTCCCATCGAAGGCATCCTGCTCTTCTTCCACGAGCTTCACGGGCTGCTCAGCGAGACCTTCGGGGAGAGGATTCTGGTTCCCCGGGTAAGAAACATAACATGGCTATACCGGACTGTGCAGGAGCTGAAGGAGGCGGACGGCAAGGGGGGCCTATCCGGGCTCTTCGATTACCCCTTTCACCTGAACTACGGCTTTCCCTACAGCGAGCGGCTGTTCGAGGACGTTCAGATCCTGGTGGCCATGGGCATGGTCTACCAGGACCAGCGCCAGTTCTCCAAGGCCGGGCGATGGCATCAGCGCTACGAGTACATGCTGACCTCGGAGGGTCTGGACTACGCCGGGGAGATCGCCAGGCAGTACCGCCGGGAAGCTGCGGCGGTCAGAGATTATTTGCATAAAGAGAAGCACAGCATTCCCTACGATATGGTGAGCCTTCTCCTGAGCAGGTATCGCGGCAAGACCCTGTGAAGAAGAGTCGATCTTTGGGGTGAATCGTAGATCTTGAGCCGGAAATAGCCGATCTAAAGCCCGGGAATGGATCTGAGATGATGAGGATGCCGGATATGGAGGATAAGCCTGATAGGAATGGTGCTCACGCTGCTCACGATAAACATGATGCTCCTGATAAACATGAACGGCATGATGAGCCGGATGCGCCGGATATGATGGTGGTCAATATCGATCAGCGGGATTTGGAGGATCGGCTAAGCCGCCTCCTCCTTCAACTGGCGGAGATGCAAGACGGCATCTGGGAGGCCTGGGAGGCAAAGAGCGATGGCCTTCCCCCCGGGATGGAGGAGCATCTCAGAAAGGTGATGGATGATATCTCCTTCTGGATAGACCAGTGCACCACCACCGATCAGTGCACGCCGGTGCTCCTGCGCCGCATGGAGGTGCACCGGGCCCGGCTGGCCAGGCTGATGGAACTGATCGACGGCGGTTGAGAGTGCAGGTGGTTGAATTAAGGTGGATGATTTCAGGTGAATGAATTTAGGTGGGCGAATTCAGGTGAATGATTTTGGCCAAGTAGAGCCCAGGTGAGTTGTGAGTTTATGGTAAAAGTATCAGTATCTTCCATGTTTCTATGGGACTGCACTCCGGAGGAGATGCTGTTCATTCTGGACGAGTCAGGGTTGGACGGCCTGGAGCTGTGGGCGGAGACGCCCTGGTACTGGGAGAGACGTTGCAGGCCGCGCTTTTTGGATATGGCCGCGGTTCTGGGAGGACGGGTCAGGACGGTTCACGCCCCGGTTATGGACATGAACCCCTCCTCTTACAGCGACCTGGTCCATCAGGCAACCATCGTGGAGACCCTGCGGGCCGTGGATATGGCCCACGATCTGGGGGTGGAGGTGCTGACCATCCATCCCGGCCACCGCACTGCCAGACGGGCCTTTAGGCCTGCGGACTGGAAGAAGTTCTATCGCTATCTGGACGCCTGTCTTATCCGCTCCAGGCGGCTGGGAGTCATCCTGTCTCTGGAGAACCTGCAAGAAGAGATCTGGAACATCTGCTACCAGCCTGAGGAGATGGCTGCAGTCCTGGAAAAATATCCTCTGGCCATGACCCTGGACATCTCCCACGCCACCCCGCCCATAAGCCGGGCTCTGTCCTTCGTGGACCGGCTCTTCGAGCGCATAGTCAACGTCCACGTCTCGGCCACGGTGGAGGGAAATAAGCACATGCCTCCCAGCGACGGATCGATGGACTCCGTGCTGATGGCGCTTCGGGATGCAGGCTACCAGGGATTCCTCACCCTGGAGCTGGACGACAAGAAATATCCAAACAAAATGGGAAAAATGGAGAAGGCCTCGGCCCTGAGGACCGAGAGCCGTCATTTGCTTGATATATTTGGCTAGATCTGGCTGGCTTTATGCCATGGGCGCCCTGAGGGTGTACCCGCTGGTCTCCACCACTGGGAGGGTGGCCTCAGGGGTCCAGTCGTCCTGCAGGAACTGGTGAATGGCGAATACGGAAGTGGCTATCTGCTTGTCCTTGTTCTGGGTCACTGCGGACTGGGTAGTCTGGTCGTAGGCCGGGGTGGCGTAGGTGTCGTTCAGGAAGAGCTGGGAAGTGGGTGTGTCGTTTTGCAGCACCTTGTTCTTGTCCGGCCAGGCAGCGTACATGACCTCAGGCTCGAATTTCGGAGGGGCCCAGCTGTCGTTTAGGAAATCTACTATGGACGAAGTGGTCGACAGGTTATAATCCGGATTCAGAAACGCTGACGGCAGGGCCGTTACTGCCACTGGGATCAGCGCCAGCATAACAATCAGTAATGGTGCAATTCGGCTCATAGTATCCCTCTAAAGAAGAGGAGGTGGATAAAGCTTTCCGTCCCTGGTGGTCTTCACCTTCCGATCAGGGCCAGGTCCAGATATTTACACTAATACCAGGATAAAATGTCTAATCCCCGAAGATCTGGCATGCTGTGAGAAAAGTTTTATTTGAATGACGCTGCAATATATTTATATTAAAATTCTCCATACATATAATTAACTATTAATAATTAGATAATTTAAGTGTTTTCTGACTAGGGGGCCCTCAGCAACCCCGATTTCCCATATTATTAATATTATTAATATTATTAATATTATTTGGCCCCCTGGGACTTCTTTCTCCCGGGGACCAGGGCCTTCAGCTCCCCGGTGGTGGCATCCGGATTATCCTCCAGATACCTGGCCACCTCCGGAATGTGGACCAGGTCGCAGTCGATGCAGGTCCACACCCGGCGACCCCGTCTGGTCCTGACGAACCGGCCAAGCTCCGGATCCCGGCAGGGGTACAGGGGGCAGAAACAGTGGGTGCAGACCTGGCCGGGGAAGTGGCAGGGATAGTACTCGCAGTTCTCCTGGGAGGTGTCTTTGGCCGGCTGGTCGAGCACGTCCCTGAGCAGGCAGGGGTCGTCGGTGACCACGCCGTCTGCTCCCAGCTTGAGCACCCAGTCGGCCTGCTGGGGGGTGTTTATGGTCCAGGGGTAGACCTCCAGGCCCTGGCCGTGGGCCCTCTTGAAGAGCCGGGCGTTGGTCCGGCGGGGGAAGATGGCATCCGCCCGGGCGGCCAGGGCCAGCTCCACCGGGCGGACGGGGAGGGCGGAGATGATGATCCCGGTTCGAAGGTCGGAGAGGTCCTTTAGCTCCAGCAGAGACTGGTGATAGAAGGAGGTGACCAGGGCGTCTTCGCCCTTCAGGGCCTCGGCCACCAGGTCTTCGATGCCCTCCTCCTTCATCTCCACCACCATCCTGATCCCCAGGGACCGGGCCAGCTCCACCGCCTCCTTCAGGGTGGGCACGCCCTCGCCGCCGGCGTCCAGTTCGTGCAGAATCCGGGGCGAGAGGTCCTGGACCAGGCCGGTGCCGTTGGTGGTGCGGTCCACGGTCTCGTCGTGCATCAGGACCAGGGTCTGATCCCCGGCCAGCCGGACGTCCACCTCCACCGCGTCCGCCCGGCATCGTCTGGCCGTTGCTATGCCCTGCAAGGTGTTCTCCGGAGA
>JAAEEW010000178.1 GCA_013415595.1 Methanosarcinales archaeon
GCCCGGGGCCCGGAGATCCAGCCCCACGAGCTGATGCAGCTCATCGACCAGATCGAGTCCCTCCACAATCCCCAGTTCATCACCATCGGGGGGAGCCTGCCCCGGGGCCTGACTGTGGAGATCTACAAGAAGATAATCTCGGTGGCCAAGAAGTGTCAGGCCCGCTCGGTCCTGGACGTGGACGGCGAGGCCCTGCGGGTGGGAATCGAGGCCCAGCCGGACATCATCAAGCCCAACATCCACGAGCTGAGCGAGCTGGTGGGCCGGGAGCTCAAGGAAATGGATGAGATCGTGGCCGCTGCCCGGGACATCAACGCCCGGGGGGTGGAGATGGTCCTGGTCTCCATGGGCGGCCGGGGCATAGTCCTGGTGACCGCAGACGAGAGCTACCTGGCCGTCCCCCCGGAGGTCAAGGTGGAGAACACCATCGGAGCCGGGGACTCCGCCGTGGCCGGATTCGTCTTCGGCCTGGCCGGGAACAAATCCCTGGGAGAGGCCCTGGCCTATGCCGCAGCGGCGGGGACCGCCACCACCCTCAGCCAGGGAACGGCTCTGTGCCGAAGGGAGGACTTCCAGGCCATCCTGCCCCGGGTAAAGCTGAGCACCCTCTGACGTGAAACCTTTATGAACGCCGAAATGTTATGAATGCGGTGAACGCGCGGCAAGTATGTTAAATCTCATTTGGTGAGTCTCATGTCCCCACAATCAAAGGAACGAGTTCCCCTGGACGTCCCCCCGGACCTCCGGGAGGAGTACCTGGACAACCTCCGGGCCGTCACCCACGGCAGCGGCCGTCTGATGCTCTTTGCCGGCGACCAGAAGGTGGAACACCTGAACGCCGACTTCTACGGCCCGGATATCCATCCTGACGATGCCAATCCCGAGCACCTCTTTCGCATAGCCAGCCAGGGCAGGATCGGAGCCTTCGCCGCCCAGATGGGCCTGATCGCCCGCTACGGCCAGGACTATCCCAAAGTCCCCTACCTGGTCAAGCTGAACTCCAAGACCAACCTGGTCCCCACCACCCAGGCCGAGCCCTTCAGCAGCCAGTGGTACGACATCTGCCAGGTCCTGAACTTCAAAGAGAACAGCGGCCTGTGCATCCACGGGGTGGGGTACACCATCTACCTGGGAAGCGAGGACGAGGCTCTGATGCTGCGGGAGGCGGCCCAGATCGTCCACCAGGCCCACGAAAGCGGCCTGCTGACGGTGCTGTGGATCTATCCCCGGGGGCAGGCGGTGACGAACGAGAAGGACCCCCACCTGATCGCCGGAGCGACAGGGGTGGCGGCCGCCCTGGGAAGCGACTTCGTGAAGGTCAACTATCCCCGGGAGAAGGGGCCTTCCGGGGAAGACCTATCCGCCCAGAGCTTCCGGGAGGCGGTGCTGGCGGCAGGGCGGACCGGAGTGATCTGCGCCGGAGGGGCCAGCGAGGATGTAGGGCAGTTCCTGCGCCGGCTGCACGACCAGATTCACGTCTCCGGGGCGGCGGGAAATGCCACCGGCCGGAACATTCATCAAAAGTCCCTGGACCAGGCGGTGAGGATGTGCAACGCCATCTACGCCGTGACCGTGGAGAACAGGGGGGTGGACGAGGCCCTGGCCATCTACCAGAGTTAGGGCGGAGGAGCCGAGCAGAGAATTAATAAATTATTTTTATTTATATTTTCTGAAGCTCATCTTCATGGTGTAGGCCCCGCCGTCCCTGGTCTTCTCGATATCGAACTTCATCCTCTCGAATAGCCGGACCATGGAGACGTTGTCTGCCAGCACCTCGGCATTGAAGCCCAGCAGGCCCTGCTTCTTGGCCAGGTAGGTGAGGTACTGCAGTATCTGCTTTCCCACCCCCATCTTCTGATAGTCGTCCCTGACCACCACCGCCACCTCTGCGGTGTGATACTTCTCGTTGATGGCGTACTGGCCCATTCCCAGGATGACCTCCCTTTCCTCCTCCGGCACCGCCGCCAGGATCAGCATCTCCCGGGTGTAGTCGATGACCACGAACTCCTGCAAAAGCTGATGGGGCATGTCCCTGCGGGTGGAGAAGAACCGGTTGTACATGCTCTCGTCGGACAGGGCGTAGAAGAAATCCTTGAGCAGGGGCTCGTCGCTGATCTTGACCGGCCGCAGCAGCAACTCCAGCCCGGCGTCGGTGGTCCGGTAGGTCTCCAGGGCTGCCGGGTACTCTCCCCGCTCGCCGGGGATGAAGGCCTGGTCCCGGTAGATCAGGTATCTCTTCTTGGCCTCCTCCAGCAGCCAGGGCCGGAACCTGGGGTGAGCCAGGGAGATCAGGTCCATGGCCCTCTCCCGCACGTTCTTTCCGTGCAGGTAGGCGATTCCGTACTGGGTGACCACGTAGTGGATGTCTCCCCGGGTCAGGGTGACCCCCGCCCCCTCCTGCAGGGTGGGGACGATGCGGGATATGGTTCCCCCGCCGGCGGTGGCCGGGAGGGCCAGGATGCTCTTTCC
>JAAEEW010000179.1 GCA_013415595.1 Methanosarcinales archaeon
ATTTCCCATTAGCGATCTCTCCCTTGATGTATACAAATTTAGGGTGATAAGAGAATTAATGCTATTTAGTCCTTTTCTAGTATTATTTTTTTCAGTAAACTAAAAAATAAAAACATAATTCTTAGTTATAAATTCTCATAGAAATTGTAATTATTAAGACTATAGTAAAGTATACGTATCACGAGAGACTATATGGGCTAACCTCCATCGCAGATCAGGGGGTGGGGTTGAGTCGTGACCTGCTCGCACCCACCCCCTGATACAATGATTAATAATTTATTATTTTAATATTATGTTGTCGATGATGCAGTCTTCATTTTCAGGATCCGGCCATGGATTACTTCGGCAGAAAATCATAATCCAATGGCGCCAGGCCTGGCAATGTGGAAGCTGCCCCAAAATGGCTCCCCACCGGCGCAGTTCTCCGCTCCCGCAAGCGCGGAGCTTCCCTATCCCGCCGCCGGATGATAGCGCCAGGCCCCGCTTGGATGGCCTGCTGGCCCGAAAGCCGGGCGGCTCCACCAGGGGTTAGATTCTTTATCTGTCAAATGCAATGGCTATCTGTCTCACATTTGATCAGGTGAGAGCAAAGAAGGAAAGGGCCATGGCCAGGGATCAGAAGGACTACTATTACCGCAAAGCGAAGGAAGAAGGCTACAGAGCGCGTTCGGCCTACAAGCTGCAGCAGATCAACAGCAAGTTTCACATCATCAAGAAGGGCGATGCCGTGGTGGACCTGGGGGCCGCGCCCGGCGGATGGCTGCAGGTGGCCAGGCAGCTCTCCGGGGACATGGTGGTGGGGGTAGACCTGGAGCCCATCGAGCCCATCCCCGGAGTCACCACCATCCAGGCGGACATAACCAGGGAGGAGACGGTGGACAGGGTGAAGGCCCTCCTGGGAAGAGATGCGGACGTGGTGATCTGCGATGCCGCCCCGAACCTCACCGGGATCTGGGACGTGGACCACGCCCGGTCCATAGACCTGTCCCGATCCGCCCTGGCCATGGCCAAAAAGGTTCTTCGCCCCGGGGGCAGATTTCTGGTCAAGGTGTTCCAGGGAGACATGTTCATCGACTACCTGAACGAGGTCCGGCGGGAGTTCGGCCAGGTGAAGTCCCACTCCCCCCAGGCCTCCAGGAAGGAGAGCGCCGAGATCTACATCATCGGAAAGAAGCTCCTCTCCGCTCCGGTGAGGGTGGGGGAGACCTACGACGTGGAGATCACCTCCTCAGGCAGCTCCGGCGACGGAGTGGCCCTGATCCAGGGCTTCGCCGTAATCGTGAAGGGCACCAGCCTTGGCGACCGGGTGAAAATAGCCATCAAGGGGGTCAAGCCCAACTTCGCCTTTGGGGCAGTGGTGGATGACCCCAAGCGGGAGAGTTGATCTGAGGGCACGGGCGGCATCAAAGAAAAAGGTCGACGAGATTGAGAGCAGCAGGAAAAATGAACACATTAATGGGCTGTAATAGTAATGTAGTAGTAATGTAATAGTAATCATAGTATAATAATAAATTCAGGGGAGGCAGACGATTGGCTATCTTCAGGGCGTATGATGTGCGCGGGATCTACGGCACCGAGCTGACGGAAGGAATAGCGAAAAGGATAGGATCGGCTTTCGGCTCTTACCTCAAAGGCGGCGCCGTCACCCTGGGCCGGGACACCAGGCACAGCGGTCCGTCCCTGCAGGAGGCGTTCCTGGAGGGGCTGCTGGAGACGGGCTGCCAGGTGGAGAGCTACGGAGTAATTCCCATCTCCATCATCAGCTTCGTCACCATGAAGGACCGCCGGGACGCCTCCGCCTACATCTCCGCCTCCCACAATCCTCCCGAGTACAACGGAATCCGGTTCCGGACCGGCGACGGCTACGGGCTGCTCTACCACGAGACGAAGATGATGGACATCTACCAGTCCGGTAGCTTCCGCCGGGGCCAGGGAGTGCTCATGGCCCGGGACCCCCAGGAGGCCATCGCCCGCTACGCCGACTTCGTGGCCGGCAAGCTGCACTTCGACCGCAAGCTGAAGGTGGTCCTGGACATGGGCAACGGCTCGGCCTGCACCATGGCCCCCCTTTACCAAAGGCTTGGATTCGATGGCCTGGTGATAAACGGAAGAGAGGACGGCAGCTTCTCCGGCCGGGGCCCCGCCCCCAACGAAGAGTCTTTGCAGGAGGCGGCCCGGACGGTGGTGGCCAGGGGAGCGGACTATGGCGTTGGCTTTGACCCGGACGCCGACCGGGGAATAGTGATCGACGACAAAGGCCGGGTGCTGCCGCCGGAGAAGGTGGCCATAATCCTGGCCAAGAGACGCTACCGCCCGGGAGACCTGGTCATATCCGGGTTTGACTGCTCCATGATCCTGGAACGGGAGCTCAAGGAAGCGGGCATCCGGGTGGAGCGGGAGCGGGTGGGCGACGTCTACGTGGCCAACCGGGTCCAGAGGGAGGGGGCGGTGCTGGGGGTGGAGAGGAGCGGCCACTTCTTCCTGCCCGAGTTCCAGTACTCCGACGACCCCTTCTCCATGAGCCTGGCCATCGGAGAGATAATATCCGAAGGCCAGAAGCTCTCCTCCCTGGCCGACCAGATACCGGACTATCCTTACGTGCAAAAGAGCGTCCGCCTGAGCGTGGACCCGGCCCAGGTGATGAAGGTCCTGGAGGAGAGGCTCCGCCGGCTGGAGCCCGACACCCTGGACGGGATCAAGGTCAAGGCCGAAGACCACACCGTCCTCATCAGGCCCTCCAACACCGAGCCACTGGTGCGGCTGTACGTGGAGACCACCGGCCAGGACCCGGGAGAGCTGGTGGCCAGGTACGAGAAGATGGTGCACGAGGCCATCCGGCCCTGATGCCCCATTTTACGTCCCCTCCAGCCATCCCCTTTCGATCTTAAAAAACCGAATCTTTCGGCCTGTCTTCCTTGTCCGCCTCGCCTTCGCCCGCATCTGCCTGATCTCCCCGGCTCAGCTCACTCTTTCCGGCGGGGAAGGAATCTATTTAATCCCCCGGGGTGTAATTTTGCCCTGAGCTGAGGATCTTTGACAAGAGAAGACGTCTGCATCCTGATACCCACCCTGGACGAGGGCCAGTCCATCGAGTCGGTGATAAAAGGCTTCCAGGAGATGGGCTTCACCAACATCCTGGTCATCGACGGCCACAGCCAGGACGACACCGTGGCCAAGGCCAGGAGTGCCGGGGCCCGGGTGGTCCTGCAGAGCGGGACCGGGAAGGGACAGGCGGTGAAGGAGGCCTTCGACATGATCGACCAGGACTACCTGGTTCTGGTGGACGGCGACGGCACCTACCTGCCCTCCGACGTCCATCTGCTGCTAGGCCCTCTGGAGAGGGGCCGGGCGGACCACGTGGTGGGCAACCGCTTCGGCAACCTCAAGGGCGGGGCGCTACGCCGCTTCAACATGGTAGGCAACCGGCTGATCAACCTGTTCTTCGGGGTGGCCTACGGCGTCCAGCTCAGGGACATCCTCTCCGGATACCGGGCCTTCAACCGCGCCGGGGTGCGCTGTCTGGACCTGTCCATGTCCGGCTTCGAGATCGAGTCGGAGATGACCATCGAGTCCCTGAAGAAGGGGCTTCGCATCCAGGAGGTGCCCATCACCTACCAGAAGCGGGCCACGGGGACCAGGACCAAGCTCAACCCCCTCCGGGACGGTCTGAAGATCATCCTCACCATATTTCGCATGGCCAAGACCCAGAATCCGCTCTTCTATTTCGGAATGATCGGGTCCTTCTTCGGCATGACCGGCTTCCTGCTGGGACTCTACGTGGTCAAGGAGTGGATGAACGGCCGCATAGAGCACATACCCCTCACCATCCTCACCGCCATCCTGGTGATCGTGGGCCTGCAGCTCTTCCTCATGGGCATCATGGGAGACATGATGGCCTCCATGCACCGGGAGATGATGCGCCAGCTCTACAAGATGAAAAAGTGATTTTGGCATCGAGCAGCCCTGATCAGGCGAGACGGAGGGGCCAGGGACCCAGACCAAATTCTGACCGGGCGCAGTGACGGCCTCTATCGATCCGAATGTCTATTAAGTTCATTACAGGCATGCGCCTGCTTCAGATTTATAGATACTGGGGTGCGGAGAGGGGCGTAAAACCCCGGTCTTTAGGCCGGGGATGTAGAGCCCCTCCCATTATACTGAAACTATAAATATGGG
>JAAEEW010000025.1 GCA_013415595.1 Methanosarcinales archaeon
AAACTTTTTTTGACGATTTTTGATGATGGATGCCGTTCCCCCGGAGAATTATTCATTAAATACATTCACAGGCATCTTAATCGATCAATCTCTTGCCAGCCCGGGTCCATTTTATGTCAGCATTAAATAGATCCCGCCCCTAATTTGCTTTTCTGGCGGCTGCAGTTATGGGCATTTTGATCATGGCCCTTTTAGGCCAGCATCATATTTAAATAGGGGGTAGTGGTAGCAGATATTACCGGGGAATTTAAATGGTCACGGGTACTGTAAAGTTCTTTAACAGAACAAAGCAATTCGGTTTTATTGCCGGAGATGACGGAAAGGATTATTTCGTTCACGCAACTGGTTTGAAGCCAAATGTCACCATCGATGAGGGCGACAAAGTCAGCTTCGAAGTAGTGACCGGTGATAGAGGTCCCAAGGCTGATAAAGTAGAGAAGGTGTAAACCAACTCTTTTGCTGGTTGGAGATTCTCCAGCCGGGCCAAATTTTTACCGAGCATTTGTAATTAAAATTAGCTTAGTTCTTCTGTTTGGTATTTAATATATCTATATTTTTAGATGCAATATTGATTTTTCGGTCCGTAATTTATTGTGTAGGCCGGATCATAGACGTCCTGGACCAAAAGGGGGCTGATCCCACCTCCAGGCAGAAGCTTAAAATTATTTGATAATTATCTTCCCGCCGGATAGCTGATAGCGTAAGGATGGCATCTCCCAAAGGATACAGCCGTCTTTTCAGCCTGCCGTCTCCGATGTGCAGGTTTGAGAACTAAAACCTCCTGATATCAGCACCAGTAGCTCCGGTTTGAAGATGCCTCAGGTCCGTTGCCTTCGGATTCAAGGGTTCACAGGTCAGTCCATGAAAGATAATCAGTTCGCCGATAATCAGTTAGCCAATAATCAGTTCGCCGGCCACACTTCCCGGATCGCAAGAGAGCTCTCCCTCAGACCAGGCCAGGTCCAGGCCGCCGCTGAGCTGCTGGACCAGGAGGCCACGGTGCCGTTCATCGCCCGCTACCGCAAAGAGGCCACCGGCAGCCTGGACGAGGTGGCCATAACCGCTATCAGGGACCGCCTGAAGCAGCTCAGAGAGCTGGACCTGAGAAGAGAGGCCATCCTGAAATCCCTGCGGGAGCGGGATCTGCTTACCGACGAGCTGCAGGAGCAGATCGAGGGGGCACAGACCCTGGCCCAGCTGGAGGACATCTACCTGCCCTACCGGCCCAGGAGGCGCACCAGGGCCACCGTGGCCCGGGAGAAGGGGCTGGAGCCCCTGGCCAGGGCCATATTCGAGCAGGGAAGGCTGGACCTGATGGCCGAGGCGGCTTCCTACGTCGATTCCGCCAGAGGCGTGGCCGGTGTGGATGAGGCCCTCTCCGGCGCCCGGGACATCATGGCCGAGTGGATCAGCGAGAACGTGGAGGCCAGACGCCAGGTTCGCGACCTCTTCGTGAACCAGGGAGTCCTGCGCTGCCGATCCGTATCCGGAAAGGAGGACCAGGCAGCGAAGTACCGGGACTACAACGAGTGGTCGGAGCCCATATCCTGCTCTCCCTCCCACCGGGTGCTGGCCATGCTGCGCGGGGAGAAAGAGGGCCTGCTGAGCCTCCACCTGGGGCCTGAGGACGAGCGGTCCCTCTCCGTTCTGGACTCCCTCTTCGTCCACGGAACCGGAGAGTCATCCCAGCAGGTGAGGCTGGCCGCCCGGGACGGCTACCGCAGGCTTCTGGCCCCCTCCATGGAGAGAGAGGCCCTCAACCTCTACAAAGAGAAGGCCGACCATAGAGCCATCGCCGTCTTCGCCCAGAACCTGCGCCACCTCCTGCTGGAGCCGCCCTTGGGCCAGAAGAACGTCCTGGCCGTGGACCCCGGATTTCGGACCGGCTGCAAGCTGGCCGTGCTGGACAGCCAGGGAAGCCTGGTCCACAGCCAGACCATCTACCCCCACCAGCCCCAGTGCCGCACCTCTGAGGCTGCGGAGACGACCGTGGAGATCTGCCAGCGGTTCGGAGTGGAGGTGATTGCTGTAGGCAACGGCACGGCAGGGAGGGAGACCGAGTCCTTCCTGAGAGGCCTGAAGTACCCGTGGGAGATTCCGGTCCTGATGGTCAACGAGTCCGGAGCCTCGGTCTACTCCGCCTCCCCGGCAGCCCGGGAGGAGTTCCCGGACCAGGACGTGACCGTGAGGGGGGCGGTCTCCATCGGCCGGCGGCTGATGGACCCCCTGGCCGAGCTGGTGAAGATCGATCCCAAATCCATCGGCGTGGGCCAGTACCAGCACGACGTGGACCAGAAGGCCCTGAAGGCCAGGCTGGATGACGTGGTGGCCAGCTGCGTGAATCTGGTGGGGGTGGACGTAAACACCGCCAGCAAGGAGCTTCTGGCCTACGTCTCCGGGCTGGGGCCCCGGCTGGCGGAGGCGGTGATGAAGTACCGCTCAGAGCACGGGCCGTTTAGAAATCGGGTCCAGCTGAAGAAGGTGCCCCGGCTGGGACCCAGGGCCTTTCAGCAGGCAGCAGGGTTCCTGCGCATCCACGGAGGGGACAATCCGCTGGACATGAGCGCCGTCCATCCGGAGAGCTATGCCATCGTGGAGGCCATGGCCCGGGACCTGGGAGCCTCGGTGGAGGAGCTCCTGGCCGACAGCTCCCTGCAAAAGAGGATCGATCTATCCAGGTACGTCACCGACCAGGTGGGAATGCCTACCCGGGAGGACATCCTGGAGGAGCTTTCCCGGCCGGGAAGGGACCCCCGGCAGAAGTTCGAGGCCTTCACCTTTGCCAGGGAAGTGGAAAAGCCCGAAGACCTCAAGCCGGGGATGAAGCTATCCGGAATCGTCACCAACGTCACCGCCTTTGGAGCCTTCGTGGACGTGGGGGTGCATCAGGACGGCCTGGTGCACATCAGCCAGCTGGCCAACCGCTTCGTCCGCGACCCGGCGGAGGTGGTCAGGGTCCACCAGCAGGTCACGGTAACAGTGCTGGATGTGGACCTGGAGAGAAAGAGAATCTCCCTGTCCATGAAGGAGGAGTGAGATCTGCAGCTCATCCTTCCCCCCGGGCTCATTTTCCGGCCTATCATGGCGACATTATTCATTCTGCAATTAAGCGGCGCGGCTTAAAGAGAAGGGAAGGCCTCCGCCGGGCTGACCTCGGCCCCCGGTCCAATGGCACCAGTCCACAGGGCGCAGCCCTTAAATATGACTGACCGCCAGTCAGTTAAGGCTTGAACATGACCCGGATAACCAAGGACCGCCAGGAGAGAAGACAGGAGCTGATCGAGGCCTCCAAGCGCTTATTTTTGCAGAGAGGGTACGACCAGACCGCGGTATACGATATCGTAAAAGAAGTAAACGTGGCTCAGGGAACCTTCTATTACCACTTCGCCTCCAAGGCCGATTTGCTGGAGGCGGTGGTGGAGAGCAGATTCGGAGGGCTGGAGGATGAGGTCCGGGACGTGGCGTCCGATCCCCGGGAGGACGATGCACAGAAGGTCAACGACATCATCAATCAAATGCTGCAAAGCTTCACCGCCAACCGGGAGATCCTGGAGTTCATACATCAGGACGGCAACATGGTGCTTCACGAGAGGCTGATGAAGACCGCCTTTGACCTGCTGGTCCCCCTTCTGGCCCAGACTCTGGCCGCCGGCGCGCAGAAGGAACGGTTTGACGTTTCTCACCCAGAGGAGACGGCCGAATTCCTGGTGGCCGCCATTGCCTACCTGTTCCACCAGCCGGACCTGGTGGATCCGAAACGACTGGAGAGCATGCGAGCCACCCTGGAGCTGGTGCTGACCAGGGTCCTGGGGGTGCAGGACGACCAGTTCCACTTGAAGGTGTAAGACCCGAAGGTGCGAATAGCCGGAGTTAGCTGACAATTTTTAGATTTGGATTTGGGACTTTCAATTTGAGGACGTCTTAAGATGCAGCCGGGAGAAAACAAATTGCAGCAGGCCGGGGAGGCAGTGAACAAGAAGAAGTCCAGGGCAGCTCTGCTCTCTGTAGCCTCCAACAGCGTCCTGGTGCTGCTGAAGCTGGCGGTGGGCCTGGGCATCGGATCGGTCTCGGTGATCTCCGAGGCCATCCACTCCGGGGTGGACCTGCTGGCGGCGGTGATCGCCTTCATCGCCGTCCGCAAGTCGGGCAAGCCCGCCGACCGCCACCATCCCTTCGGCCACGGCAAGGTGGAGAACATCTCCGGAAGCGTGGAGGCCATGCTCATCTTCCTGGCGGCGGCCTGGATCATCCTGGAGGCTCTCCGGAAGCTGATGAACCCGGAGCCCCTGGAGGCTGCCGGCTGGGGTGTGATGGTGATGCTTCTCTCTGCCAGCGCCAACATCTTCGTATCCCGCCGGCTCTTCCAGGTGGGAAAGGAGACCGACTCCCTGGCTCTCCAGGCTGATGCCTGGCACCTGAGAACCGACGTCTACACCTCCGCCGGGGTTATGGCCGGACTGCTGATCATAATAGCAGGCCGGCTGCTGGTCCCGGGAGTCAACCTGAGCTGGGTGGACCCGGTGGCAGCCATGGTCGTGGCCGCCCTGATCATCAAGGCCGCCTACGAGCTGACGGTGCAGTCCGCCCGGGACCTCCTGGACGTCTGCCTGCCCCCGGAGGACGAGAGGGCTATTCGGAGATGTATCCAGTCATTTGGACCGGCCGTCCGGGGCTACCACCACCTGCGCACCCGCAAGTCCGGTCCCTACCGCTTCGTGGAGTTTCACCTGCTGGTGGACGCCACCATGACCGTGGACGAGGCCCACCGCATCGCCGAGGTGATGGCCGACGCCATCAGGGGCCGCTGCCCGGGCACAACGGCCACCATCCACATCGAGCCCTGCAACGGGGCCTGCCCCTCCTCGCCTCCGGAGAACTCCCACGCCGGATGATGCGGACCCCGGGGCCTGGGGATCAGGGCGCAGGCCAAATGCTGAGCCAGGAAGTGCTGAGCTGTCGCCATTCCGATTTAGAGACGGCAGCCTTCCAGCCCTGCGGGAAGCTTCCGGCTCTGCAGGAGGGAACAGACCTCATCCAGCCTCCAGCGGTCATGCTCCCGCCTCCCTGGCCATCAGCTCCGAGGAGATCATGGTGCCCTTGCAGGTGTTCAGGTTGATCGAGGAGAGCATCCCCACCACCCGACCCCCCTGGACCACCGGCGCCCCGCTCTCCCCCGGGCCGGGCATGTCTCCGGGAGAGAGGACGATCATGCACAGGGACCAGGAGATGTCGGACACCCGGCAGCGCCGGATGCCCAGCCTGCTGGATACCTCCGCCTCGCCAAACTCCGGCGGGCATAGAAGGGTGGCCTTTGCCTGGGGCACCCGGAAATAGGCCAGGTCGTACTCCCGCCGGAGACTGGAGACCCTGGTCTTCACCCCGCCCACCTCCAGGAGGTCGCTGCCGGAGTACTGGAATATGTGGGCGGCGGTGACCCCCAGGTAGCCGTTTCCGGCGGAAAGGAAGGCGGCGACCGTCCCCCTCTGCCGGCCTGAACTCAGGGCATCTCCGCATTGCAGCATGTTAATGGTCAATGCATCCTGTAAGGCAATATCCCTTTGCCCCGGGGGACGGTTCCATCCGGATAAGAGGGCTGCAGGGACGCCATCTGAGCTTCGAGTGGCCGGGAGGGATAGCTCTTTTTGTTTGTAGAAAAAGAGGCGGAGAATTACGATGACCGTCATTAGAGATGAGGAGCCAAGAGACGCTTTGCCGGTGCGCCGCCTTCTGGAGGAGGCGTTTGGCCGGCAGGAGGAGGCCGAGCTGGTGGAGGAGCTCCGCCAGAACGGAGGGGCAGCCATCTCCCTGGTGGCCGAGGTGGACGGGGAGGTAGCAGGGCACATTTTCTTCTCCCCGATGACCATGGTAGTCTACCTTTAACGTGTTGTTAGCTACGAAAAACGTAACAATAGACCCCGCCCGCCGATCAATTCGGTGATCAATGGCGTACGCAACGGTAAAATATGAGGAAATAATTATTATGAAGTCAATCGAAAACATAATAAATAACAATTACAATATGAAATATGGAATTCCCTCACGGAGATGAAACAGGATGACTAAGTATCTTATTAAGTGGCAGAAGAACGAATCTTTAATGCCGCCAGATCCTGCTATGATGGTTAAGTTGCAGTTATCATTGCTGGAAGGGGCCAAGGAAGATTTGAAGTCTGGTAAGATGATTGACTGGGGATCTTATTGCGATGCATCTGGCGGATATTGCATTGCGGAAGGAAATGAGTCTGAACTGTTCGATCAACTGCTGAAATGGTATCCGTATATCACATTCGATGCTAAGCCGGTCCTCAATGTGGATCAAGTTATTGGAGCACTAAATAAAGTCATGTTTGAATCTACGCTAAAGTAGGGCAGCGTGTTGGTGGCCATAAATACCGAAGCAAGAGACCTCTTTCATCTTGATGGCTTTTGCGGAGAACTAATCGGAATCCAATTAACTCTGTTATTGCTCGCTAAACTCACAGCGAACCGTCGATCAACTCGACGTAGGTAGACTACCCCGCACCCCAGTTTCTATAAACGTCCCTGCCGTCATTTTCCTCAAGCCAACACTTTTATCCTCCACCGCATAAGCCAATGGAGCATGAGATCCCTGTCGGGTAACGTCGGAGGCCTGGAC
>JAAEEW010000180.1 GCA_013415595.1 Methanosarcinales archaeon
ATAGTAAATATACTCTGTGCTGTCAGACGCCCCTTTAGTCCAACTGGGGCGCTCTTTCTCGAAAAAAATGGGCTGATCCCGGACGTTTCCGGGCCGTGGGCTGTGCTGTCATCATATCACCCAACTATTCCCTCAAAAAATGCCAGGATGGGCCTTATCCACCCGTCAGGCCCTTCTCCCTCCGGGGCGGCATTGCGCTCCGGATGGGCACTCAAAGGACGGGCACACAACCTCGATTGGGAATCGATCAGTTACTGGCCCCGGCCCGGGGCGCGCCCGCCGGGATATCCCCCGGGGGCAAAGAAAGAGCGTTGGCGCCAATGCGGATGACATGGGGAATCAGATCATCTCTTTAGGGCGGAGACAAAATGATCCTGGCAAGCCCCGGGGTGCAGCCATGGCCGGAGGATAACGAATGCTGGCGACTGGGCCTATTATGCGGCAGTTCGCCAGCGGGATAAAATGGATTTTGCGGCAGTCCTGATGATATACACGTTAATGGTGTCCAGCCCCGCCGGTCCCTGCCTTGACCATCAGGAAGTCCTTGTCCAGATACGCCTGGTGGCTCAGCTCCAGGCACTCCTGACATATGTGGAAGGTCGTATCCTTCAGGCCGTGGATGGTGGCCTGTTTAGCTTTTACCGGAAAAGTCTCCTTCTCCACCCCACAGAGTTGGCATTTCATCTAATTCACCTCTCACCCGGTGTGGTCCGAATCATTATAAGCATTTCCTTTCATCAGGTGCCCCATCTCCGGTATAGCTCGTGCTCCACACCCACCAGGTCCAGGACCCGGCCCACTACAAAGTCCACCAGGTCGTCTATATTTCTGGGCCGGGCGTAGAAAGCGGGGCAAGCCGGAAGGACCACCGCGCCAGCCTCGGTGGCCTGGACCATGTTCTTCAGATGCACCAGGCTTAGCGGCGTCTCCCGGGTGACCAGTATCAGCTTTCGCCTCTCCTTCAGGCAGACGTCCGCCGTCCTGGTCAGGAGGGTGTCGGAAAAGCCAGAGGCGATGCCGGCCAGAGTCCTCATGCTGCAGGGCGCCACCACCATGGCCTCGAAGGGGTACGACCCGCTGGCCACCGGGGCGGTGAACTCCTCCGGACCGTAGACGTGGTCGGCCAGGGCGTCCACCTCTCCGGGCCCAAGCGTCGTCTCGATCTCCACTATCTTCCTGGCCGCCTCGGTAATTATGAGATGGGTGACGCAAGAGGGCTTCAAGACCTCCAGCAACCTGATCCCGTAATTCACCCCGGACGCGCCGCTGATTCCCACTACCACTTCCATTTTTACCATTTCCTGCATCAGATGCATCCAATTCAGATGCACCAAATATATCTGCCTGTATCTGCCAGGGCAATCTCTGCCCTCAATCCTTTATCTTTCTTCTACCCTGCTCAGGGCTGCGGTCACCATCAATGGCAGGTTGATGGTGGCATCCCCGTAGACCGTCACGTAGCGGGCGCTGGAGGAGATCTTCCCCCAGGATATGGCCTCCGAGAGCGTGGCTCCGGAAAGCCCTCCCGGCTCGGGGTGGTCGGTGGTCAGCTGGATTGCCAGCTCGAAGCTATTGGGGGTGACCAGCATCGACTGCAGGGAGAAGTTCTTGGGCACTCCCCCGCCCACGATCACGATTCCCGCCTTCCGGGCAGAGTAACAGATGTCCACGATGTCTTTGACCTCGGAGAGGGCGTCCAGGTTGAGCTTCCTGGTCTGCCGGAAGAGCCAGGCCTGCAGGCCGATCATGGAATCGGACAGGGCAGGACAGAAGACCGGGATATCACGGTCCGCCGCCGCCCGCAGTATGGAGTCTTTGTCCTCTATCTGGCTTCCTATATGCTTTAGAAGCTGGGTCCCGGAGATGGGCCCATCACCCTCGGGGAAAATTCCCTGCATCAGCTCCTCGAAGTCAACAAACTGCTCGTCGGTCACGTAGACGTCGTAGATCCGGGAGACACCCTCCTGGCGCAGACACACATCTTCTGCCTCCGGGTCTCCCAGGCGGTGAGAGCTGAAGGACTCGATGAGGTCGTGGACCATATTGGCTCCGGTGGTCACCAGGACGTCGATGTGCCCATTAAGTATAAGATTTGAAATTATATTTCTCATTCCGGCTGGCACCATCGCGCCGGAGAGGGTGAAGAACTTGGTGTAATCCCCGGACAGCATGGAACTATAAATGTTCACCGCTTCTGCTAATCGTCTTGCGCCAAAGCCGCATCCTTCCATTCCGGACACCAGCTCATCGACGCTCATCCCTGGTTTTATCTTCATCTGACGTACATTAGTCACTAGATCACCTTACATGCCCTTATTCGGGAAAAAACCCCATCGTAGAACCGCCTTTTGTCGAAATAATTTCTCACAAACCTTTTATACCATTACCTTGTGTTTAGCTTTTACGGAGGAAAACAATGACCAGCGAACCGTTAGCGGTTGAATATTATGTCCCGCTTATTATGTTTTTGATAATGGGTGCTATAGTGCCCATTGCCGCGCTGGCAGCCGTGAAGATCATATCCCCTCTCAAACCCAATCGCCGAAAGCTGTCGATGTATGAGGGTGGTTTGGTTCCTATTCGCGACGCAAGGATACAGTTCAACGTTCAATACTATTTATTTGCAATCGTGTTTGTGATCTTTGACGTTGAGGTTCTATTTTTGTATCCCTGGGTTTATATTTATGCGTCTGAGGTAATGCAGAGGGTTATGGTCTTTGGCATGAACATCGCCGTCTTCGAGATGTTGATGTTTGTCGCGGTACTTTTGCTGGGACTGCTTTATGCGATCAAGAAGGAGGCATTGCGTTGGGTCTGAGCGATGTCATACCGGTACCCGTTGTGGTAGATGAAGAGCTGGAGAAGTGGACGATCTGGGGCAAGCCTCTGATGGACGTCTGGTTCACCACTACTGATAGGATTCATCAGATAATCGAGATGGGTCCCATCAAGAACGTCCTGAACTGGGGCCGAAAGAACTCACTTTGGTTCTTAATGCAGCCCATGGGTTGCTGTGGTGTGGAGATGCTGGTCTTCGGCTGTCCCCACTACGACTGCGACCGGTTTGGGATAATTCCCCGAGCCACGCCCCGTCAGGCCGACGTGATGATCATCAGCGGCTACATCACCCGGAAGTACCTGCCGGCCATCAAGAACCTGTGGGAGCAGATGCTAGAGCCGAAATGGTGCATGGCCGTAGGCGAGTGTGCCATATCCGGCGGGCCCTTCTACGACTCTTACAACATCGTGCAGAACACTGCCGACTTCTTCCCCATTGACGTTTTCGTCCCCGGATGTCCGCCGAGGCCTGAACAGTTCATACAGGGATTCTTGGAGTTGCAGGAGAAAATCAAGCAGCGCAAGGACAAGCGTGATTATTAGGAGGTCTGACTGTTGCCTAATGCAAGCGATATATTAAGTGCTATCCAGTCCGCTTTTCCCGGCGCTGTAACGGAGTCCAGAGTGGAGTCCGACCGGCGCCTCTGGCTGACCGTGGACGCCAAGAAGCTGGTGGATATCACCAAGTTCCTGAGGGACAAGCACGGATTCGACCATTATTCCGGGGCGGCTGGCGTAGACAGGATAAATGACAACCTCTTCGAGGTTACCGAGATTCTGACCAGCCACGGAGCTCACCAGGTAGTCGTCCTGATGAAGGTGAAGACCCCCCGGGACAATCCGTCGGTGCCAAGCCTCAACGGCCTCTACTGGAACGCCAACTGGTACGAGCGAGAAGCCTGGGAGATGTTTGGCATAAACTTCGAAGGCCACCCCGGCCTGTACTCGCTGCTGCTTCCAGACGAGCTGGTGGGCGCCTGGCCCTGGAGAAAGGATTGGAAGGGCTATCCTGACACCACGACCGGAAAGAGGGCTGTGGAGAAGCTGGCCACCAGCGGGCATACCGAATACCGGTTCGAGCCAACCATCGAGGAGCTGAAGGCCGGCACGGTCCATCAGCGTCAGAAGTTCCCCACCTTCCGGGAGAGGGAGGAGATGGAGCTTGGTTCTGACGCAGAGATGATCATGCACATGGGCCCCCAGCACGCCGTGGTCCCCGGGCCTTTCCTGCTGGATCTGCTGCTGGATGGTGAGCGGGTCAAGAAGGCATTCCTGGACGTGGGCTACATCCACAAGGGCATCGAGAAGATAATGGAGAACCGGACCTACCCACAGGGACTGGTCTACACCGACCGTATGTGCTACATGGCCTCTATCTCCAACAACGAGGCCTACTGCGGCGCGGTGGAGAAGCTCCTGGGAGTCACTCCTCCGGAGAGGGCCCAGTACATCCGGGTCATCCTGGCAGAGCTATCCAGGATACAGAGCCACCTCCTGGGAACGGGCGAGTTCCTGACGCTTCTGGGAAGCGCAACCTACTCTCCGTTCATGTACATGATCATAGACAGAGAGGACGTGGTCTCCCTGATGGAGGCCGTGACCGGAGCCAGAATCACTCACAGCTTCGTCCGGTTCGGCGGGGTGCGAAACGATCTGCCCGACGGGTTCGCCGATCAGACCCGCAAGGTCCTGAAGATGGTCCGGGAGAAGACCACCGAGTATATCGACCTGCTGGCCAGCGATCCCATCTACCAGCAGAGGATGGAGGGCGTAGGAGTGCTCACTCCGGGAGACGCCAGGCGTCTGGGAGTATCCGGGCCGCCTCTGCGAGAGTCGGACACGCCCTATGATATGAGGAGGGAGGACCCCATTCTGGTCTATCCTGACCTGGACTTCAACGTGATCACCAGGACCAAGGGAGATTCCCTGGCCCGGGTGGAGGCCCGCATGGAAGAGATCCTGGAGAGCTGCCACATCGTGGAGCAGTGCCTGGATCAGATCCCAGAAGGTCCCATACAGGAGAAGCTGCCCAAGAAGGTCAAGCCCGAGCCTGGAGAGGCCTACTACCGGGTGGAGGACCCCCGGGGTGAGATGGGCTTCTTTGTGGTCAGCGACGGATCTGACAAGCCTTACCGGGTGAAGGTCAGGGGCCCTGTGTACGCCTACTTCCAGGCACTTCCGCCCTTGCTCGAGGGCGTCTACGTGGCCGACGTGGTGGCTATCGCAGGCAGCATGGATTCCTGCACCAGTGAGGTGGACCGATAGGGGGGTTGAAGATTGGATTTATCCGCAATAATTGAGCCTGTCAGTTCCTGGATAGACCAGGAGCCCCTGATATTTGCACTGATCATCGGGCTGATAGGGGCTGCCATAATCTCTGGTGTTATCAACGTCGGCGCCATGGCCGTGGTGTGGATGGACAGAAAGGTCATGGGAGACGTTCAGAGACGGTTTGGACCGGCCAGGGTCGGCAGTCGCTGGGGTTTGTTACAGCTCGGCGCAGATGCCATCAAGCTGTTCACAAAAGAGGACAGCATCCCCATAGGAGCAGACAAGCAGGTCTATGTCTGGGCACCCATCGTGGCAAGCATAACCACCATGCTGGTGGCGGCGGCATTGCCCTTCGGCGCCCTCAACATAGGCGGCAAGGAGTACCCGCTGGTAGTGGCCAACATGGACATCAGCGCGTTCTACGTTGAGGCAGCCCTCAGCGTGATGACCGTGGCCATCTTCATGGCCGGCTTCAGCTCCAACAACAAGTACTCTTTGCTTGGTGCCTTCAGGGGCATGGCCAGAATGATCGCCTACGAGGTTCCGATGGGCGTTTGCGTCATCGCCGTGGCCGTCATGGCTCACAGCCTGAACCTGGTGGAGATCGTCAACAGCCAGAGCCTCTGGTACGCCTTCGCTCAGCCCCTGGGATTCCTTATCTTTACTGTGGCCCTGATGACCGATCTGGGTCGAGTTCCCTTCGACCAGAGCGAGGCAGAAGAAGAGATCATCGCCGGTTACACCACTGAGTACGGTGGAATCCGGTGGGGTTTGCTCTACTTCCAGGAGTACATCAACATGCTCCTAGGATCGATTCTGCTGGTATTGTTATTCCTCGGAGGCTGGAACGGTCCGAACATTCCCCTGTTGCCCCCCATATCTCCCATGATATGGTTCGCCCTGAAGCTCATAATTGTGCTTGAGTTCCTCATCTGGACCAGAGCTTCACTGGTCAGGTTCAGGATCGATCAGGTCACAGATCTGGGCTGGAAGTGGATGCTTCCCCTGTCCATCGTCAACCTGGCATGGGCAGCAGCAGTGGGGCTATACTTTGCATGAGGTGGTGGATTAGATGGTTCTAAAGAACTACAAGATAACCCTCAAGGCAGCCACACGGGATGTGGAAGTCACCAGGATGTATCCTGAGTTCATGATGGAGCTCCCGGCCAACGAGAGGGGGATCCACGAGCTCGATGCCACTACATGCATTGGATGTGGGTCTTGCGCCAGGATCTGCCCTAACGGCTGCATTGAAATGGTTCCCTACAAGTACGGGAACCCCCTGAAGAACAAGAAGATGGTCTTCCCGCAGATCGACTTCGGAAGATGT
Source organism: Methanosarcinales archaeon (assembly GCA_013415595.1). Lineage (GTDB taxonomy): Archaea > Halobacteriota > Methanosarcinia > Methanotrichales > Methanotrichaceae > JAAEEW01. Next base: position 6,440 of record JAAEEW010000180.1, read on the forward strand.
ATGTTCTGCGGCCTTTGCGTGGATGATTGTCCTGTATCCTGCCTCAAGATGGGCAAGAAAGTCACGATTGCTGGCTGGAACAGGGAGGACATCATCCTGGGCCCGGAAAAGATCGCGGTCAACAAATTCTCGGACAAGGAAGTAGCAGATCTGGCTGCAGAGGCGGCAAGGATCGCTGCCGAGAAGAAGGCGGCCGCAGCGGCAGCAGCCAAGGCCAAGGCGGAAAAAGCCAAGGCTGAAAAGGCCAACGCAGCCAAAGCCGAGGGCGGGGACGAGCCTAAGAAGAACAACAAAGCAAAGGCAAAGGGGGATGAGGCCTGATGGCTGGGATTGACCTTAGGTATGTCAGAGATCTCTTCAACCTGGTTCTGCTGGTGGCGTTCCTGGGGCTGATATTCGGAGTCCTGGCCCTGGTCGTCTTTATGTCTCCGTGGAGCCGGATGATTCTGGAGAGGATTTACGACATAAGGTTCCTAATTGAGCTTGGAGTCTTTGCCACCATAGCCACCCTGATAGTGGGGCTTTCGGTGCTGACTGTTTACTCCAAGAATATCGTTCATAGCGCGCTGTACCTCATAGGCAGCTTCGCCGGAGTGGCTGCTCTATATATATTCCTGAACGCGCCCTTCATCGGGGTGGCCCAGGTTCTGGTATACATAGGAGCCATCGGGGTACTGATTCTGTTCGCAGTTATGCTCACCAGAAGGACCATCATGGAGGAGTCTCATGGTTAAGATAAAGACGATGATCTTAGCGCTGCTCTTCCTGGCGGCACTTATCGCTTCAATTTCGATGACTCCCTGGGTGTACCAGGGCACTGAAGCGTACACCTTCACGCCGGCAAAGGAAGATCTCAGGGTGCCTGAGAGCGGCATCGGGGACGTCGGAATCGAGATATTCACGATCTACGTCTTCCCCTTCGAGGTGCTGGCCCTGGTCCTGCTGGCTTCCCTGATAGGAGCAGTTTACGTGGCAAGAAAGGAGATTGCCTGAAAGGAGGGTAAGAGATGGACAAGGAGGGAGAAGAATGATCCCGCTCGAGCTCTACATCCTGCTTGCTTCCGTGATGTTCGCCATCGGTCTCTACGGCCTGGCGACCCAGAGGAACGGTATCAAGCTGATGATGTGTACAGAGATATTGCTGAACAGCGCCAACATCAACCTCGTGGCATTCTCCGCCTACCAGCCCAACGTCAACGGTCAGGTCTTTGCGCTATTCTCCATAGCCCTGGCAGCGGCCGAGGCAGGTATTGGACTTGCTATACTGATTACGCTTTACAGGCTGTACGGAACCATTGATTTGGACAACATCAACGCTATGAGGTGGTAGATAGATGTACTCCGATTATGCTTATCTGATCGTAGGACTGCCGGTCCTGGCATTCGTCCTCACGATCTTCTTGGGCTGGCATCTGCCCAAGGGCGGAGGCTTCTTCACTGTGCTGGCCACCTTTGGAGGATTCATACTCTCTTACGGGATCTTCAAGGAGATTTACCCCAACGAGATACTGCACCAGTCGATGCACTGGTTCGCCAACTTCAACGTGGGAATTCTGATAGATCCGCTGGCCCTAGTGATGCTTCTGATGGTGACTTTCGTCTGTACACTCATCCACACCTATGCACTGGGATACATGGACGGCGATCACGGGATGGCCAGGTACTTCGCTGAGGCGGGACTTTTCACCGCTTCCATGCTGGGCCTGATCTTCTCGGACAACATTCTCCAGCTCTTCATATTCTGGGAGCTGGTGGGTCTGTGTTCCTATCTGCTGATAGGCTTCTGGTACCGGAAGCCCTCGGCGGCTGCGGCTGCCAAGAAGGCATTCCTGGTTACCCGCGTGGGTGACGTCATGTTCCTGGCGGCCATAGTCCTGCTTTACAACAACCTGGCCAGCCTGAACCTGACCCTTCCACCCGGCGAGTACCTGTTGCAGTTCAAGGTCATTTACCAGAACGTAGCCGCCATTCCGCCCGACCAGTTGACTTACATCGCTCTGCTCTTCTTCGGAGGCGCAGTGGGCAAGTCCGGTCAGTTCCCCCTGCACGTCTGGCTTCCAGACGCCATGGAGGGTCCAACCACAGTCTCAGCCATGATTCACGCTGCGACCATGGTTACTGCCGGTGTCTACCTGGTAGCCAGGCTCTTCCCGCTGTTCTACGCAGCGCCTAGCGCCCTGCTGATAGTGGCCTACGTCGGTGGTTTCACCGCTCTGTTCGCTGCAACCATGGGTCTGACCGCCTTTGACATCAAGAGGGTCCTGGCATTCTCCACGGTCAGTCAGCTCGGCTACATGATGCTGGCCCTGGGCGCCGGAGCAGTGGTGGGAGCCGCTTCTGTGGGCGTTTCCATATTCCACCTCATCGGCCACTCCTTCTTAAAGGCACTGTTGTTCCTTTGCGCTGGCAGCGTGATTCACGCCGTCAACACCAACGACATGCGGGAGATGGGCGGTGTAGGTAAGTACATGAAGTACACTGCCATGACCATGGCCGCAGGTGGCCTGGCCCTGGCCGGATTCCCCCTGACCACCGGATTCTTCAGCAAGGACGAGATCCTGGTGGTAGCCTGGGAGTACGGTTCAGCCACCACAGACTTCATACCCTACATCCTGGGCATTCTGGGAGCGCTGCTCACAGCCTTCTACACGTTCAGGCTGTGGTTCGTGACCTTCACCGGGGAACCCCGGTCGGATTATCACAAGCACGAGTCTCCCTGGATAATGCTTGGTCCTCTGATGGTCCTGGCATTCTTTGCCCTGTTCTTCGGACTGGGTGCCCAGGAGCCGTTCTACCACTATCTGGAGAGCAACTTCGAGCACTACGACGTCAACTTCGAGGCCCTAGCGGCCGTGGGACAGCACCACATTGAAGAGGGCGAGGCAGCACACGAGCCATTCATAATCAAGATCCTGCCCATCATCGTTGGTGTGGGCGGAATTTTGCTGGCCATTCTGTTCTACTATCCGCGCTTCCGAAAGCTGGACACCAGAAAGTTCACCACAGAGAACGACCCCATCCGCAGGATACTGCTCAAGGGTTACTACCAGCACGAGATCTATACCGCCTGGTTCGCAGAGACCGTGGTCTACGGAATTGCTCTGCTCTCTAACATGGTGGACATCAAGATAGTGGACGCTACATTGAACAAGATCAGCGAGACTACAGTGGCCTTCGGAGGAAGCCTCCGCAAGGCGCAGACGGGAATCATTCAGAACTATATCCTGGCCATAATCTTCGGAGTGGTGGTTCTGGTGGTTCTCATTAAACTCTGGTTGGAGGTGAGCATATGAGCAACGAGATCTCATTGATGATCGCCATACCCCTCATCGGGGCCGTCCTGGCCTTCTTAACCAGGTCCAGGGGCCTGGCGAGGATTGTGGCTTTGCTGGCTTCGCTGGCACCATTGATAATCTCCCTCCAGATGTACATGGGATTCGACAAGAGTTCCAAGATGATGCAGTACGTGGAGAGCTACGACTGGGTTCCCTCCCTGGGAATCAAGTACACACTGGGCGTGGACGGCATTGGCATGCCTCTGGTCCTGCTCTCTACCATAGTCAGCGTCCTGGTTATCGTGTACTCCTGGGGTGAGAACCATCGGCCAAACCAGTTCTTCGCTCTGCTTCTCCTGAATGAGGTGGGAGTTCTGGGTGTATTCACCGCGCTGGACTTCTTCCTGTTCTACATATTCTGGGAGATAGTGCTCATACCCATGTTCTTCCTGATAGGAATATGGGGAGGCCCGAGGAAGGACTACGCAGCCATCAAGTTCTTCATATACACCCACGTGGCCAGCCTGGTGATGCTCATCTCCATATTCGCCCTGTACTTCACCTACAGGACGCCGGAGGGCCTGCACACCATGGACATGCTGACTCTGCTTCAGGCCACTTCGGACACCACCATCTTCCCCACAGCTCTGCTCAACCTCATATTCCTGGGGCTGCTGCTGGGATTCCTGGTGAAGATGCCAGCGTTCCCGTTCCACACCTGGCTTCCCGACGCCCACGTGGAGGCGCCGACGGCCGGATCGGTGGTCCTGGCTGCACTGCTCCTGAAGATGGGAGGCTACGGCCTGTTCAGGGTGATCATGCCCATGCTGCCCAGCGTATCCGATATGTTCGTGACCCTGCTGGCAGTGATCGGCGTGATCAGCATAGTATACGGCGGATTCATGGCCCTGGCCCAGAAGGACATCAAGAAGCTGGTGGCCTATTCATCGGTCAGCCACATGGGTTACGTCACCTTGGGCGCCGTTGCTCTGACCACCATGTCCGTTCAGGGGGCCATGTTCCAGCAGTTCTCCCACGGCCTGATCACCTGCGTTCTGTTCATGTCCGCAGGGACCATTCAGCACACAGTGGGCACCAGAATCATCGCCGACCTCGGTGGTCTGGCTGACCGGATGCCCCGGTTCGCCTTCCTGATGCTGGCCGGATTCCTGGCCTCCCTGGGACTGCCCGGGATGAGCGGTTTCGTGGCCGAGTTCCTGGTGCTCACCGGATCTTATGCGACAATGCCCTACTATGTGCTCTTCGTCATATTCGCAGGCATAGCGGTCACTGCGGGTTACCACCTGTGGGCCGTGCAGAAGGTGATGTTTGGGCCCATCCTCAAGAAGTATCTGGACGTTCACGACGCCCATTCCTATGAGTTGCTCTCCATGAGCCTTCTCATCCTGCTGGTAATACTCTTCGGAGTCCAGCCGGGCCTGATTACGGATATGATGGGGGTAGCGGCACAGCAGCTGATTTACGATCCGGTTATGACATTGTCCCAGATGGGGGTGATCTGAGGTGGATCTAGGGTATTACGCTCCCCTGGGAGCAGAGGCTCTGCTCACCGGTGTAGCATTGCTGGTAGTGTTGCTTGGCCTCTTCGTGAAGAATAAGAATCTGGGAGGATACCTGAGCCTTATCGGACTGGGCATAGCCATGTGGATGGTGGCCAGCGCCAAGCTTGGAACCACCTTCTTCTTCGACACCATGTACGTGGACGGCTTCTCTCAGTTCTTCAAGGCGGTATTCCTGGCAGTCTCCATACTGGTGGTGATCGCTTCCCTGTCCCGGTACAAGAACCATCCCGGCCAGGATGAGTACTACGCCTTGCTGCTGTTTGCCACCGTGGGCATGATGGTGGTCGCCAGCGCCATCGATCTCATAACTCTGTTTGTGGGATTCGAGCTGGCCAGCCTTTCCACCTACGCCCTGGCGGCGTTCGACAAGGAGAAGAAGAACCTGGAAGCTGCGATGAAGTACTTCATCTTCGGCGCAGCTTCCTCAGCGCTCCTGCTCTTCGGCTTCTCTCTGCTCTACGGCATGACCGGATCCACCAGGATCGCAGATATCGCCGCCATCTCCATGGCAGACTTCGGTCCGGCCACCCTGGTGGCCCTGATCTTCGTGATCGCCGGGTTTGCCTTCAAGATGGCCCTGGTGCCCTTCCACATGTGGGCTCCGGACACCTACGAGGGTTCACCCACTCTGGTCTCCGCCCTGCTGGCGGCAGGCTCCAAGAAGATGGGCTTCGCAGCAGCCTTCAGAATCATACTGGTGGCTCTGATGGCCCTGCGCCTGGAGTGGTACGTGGCCTTCGCCATCCTGGCGGCAGTGACCATGACCCTTGGAAACGTGGTGGCCGTGTGGCAGACGAACGTGCGCAGAATGCTGGCCTACTCCAGTGTGGCCCAGGCAGGCTACATCGCCATCGCCTTCGTGGTGATCGGCGCTGTCTCCGGAAGCACCAATCCCGATGCCACCTACATATCACAGCTTGGTCTGGCTGGAGGACTTCTCCAGATCCTGGGCCACGCCCTGATGAAGACCGGCGCTTTCATCGCCGCCGGTGTGGTAGGGTACATGGTTCTCCGTGAGGGCAAGGAAAATCCCGACGACATAGAGAACTATGCCGGACTGGGGCAGAGGGCTCCCATAACAGCATTCTGTATGCTGATATTCCTCTTCGCCCTGGCGGGAATACCTCCGACGGCAGGATTCGTGGGCAAGTTCGTCCTGTTCAACGCCGCATACGATGCCGGCCTGTTGTGGCTGGTCTTGCTGGCCATCCTGAACAGCGCTCTGTCGCTGTACTATTACCTCAGGGTGATCAAGTACATGTACGTGTACAAGCCGGCAGGCGGAAGGATAAGCGAGCCCAAGGGATACGTGCTGGCTCTGTTGCTGGCCACCATCGCCGTGGTTGGCATTGGAGTGCACCCCGAGCCCTTCATCGGATGGGCAATGCAGGCAGCAGCGGCTCTGCTGCCCTAAAACCTTTTTTTATACCCTCAACTTTTTTATATTCTGATATCTTCCCCTTTAGGCGGAGGGACGGCTCTAATTTTTATAAAAATATACACATTCATATTCTTCAGAGGGGAGCCCGGGCGGCAGGTGTCGGGTCGGAGGGTGCTTCGCAAATCCACCAGGGCGCCAGAAAAATCATGGCCAGCCACTCCTCCAGTTCCAGGCACCATTACGGGCACCATTGCTGGCACCGTTCATGCCCTGGCCCGGGGGAAGGCAGGAAAGGCAGGGAAAAAGGGCAGGAATGCGTCAGGATTCGCCTATTTCGGTCCAGAGCCATTCGCCCATTGACACACGGGCAGGCACTTGAGACTCTGGCCACCAGCAGCCGTCTTTCGGGATGCTGGCTCACCACCTGGCTGGCCAGTGCCGGCCTTCCGGCCGGTTCTCTTAGCCGGCCTTCTCTACCATTCGATCAGGCTCTTTATGCCCACCACCATGGCTGTTACCACCAGGCCGGCGGTCATCACCCCCAGGGCGATGGCCGGGAAGGCCCGGCGGGCCTTCAGCCCCAGGAGAAAGGCGATGGCGCATCCGGTCCACGCTCCGGTCACCGGCAGGGGGACGGCCACGAAGAGGGCCAGAGCTGCCAGCCCGAAGTTCTCGTGGTTCTGAATGTATCTTCTATAAGTGCGGGCGAAGAGCCAGGTGAAGAAGCGCCTCCCGGCGGAATAACGCATGAGAAAGCGAGACGTCGGTCCCAGAAACAGAAGCAGGGGGATGACCGGCAGCAGGTTGCCGAATACCGCCAGGAGATAGGTCTGTGCCGGCGAGTATCCGTAAATCCCTATTCCTACAGGTATGGCCCCTCTCAGCTCCGATATGGGGGACATGGCCAGGAGCAAAACCGCCGCCCAGCCGGGAACTTCTAACAACAGGGCACCGCCGATTGATGATCTGGCGCTACTTTCCCAGGGAGCCCTTGATCTCTACCTTGAACACCTGGTCCTGCGTGGGTGAGTAAACGGAGACGGTCAGGTCCACTGGAATCTGGGCGATGGACACGGCAACCGGAATCTTCTCGTCTGCCAGGTTGACCTTTATGCCCTCCGCCAGCCTGGCCAGGACGTCCACCAGGCCGCCCAACTCCGGTATCTGGATGCCGATGGGGCCGTCGATAGAGACCTTTGTGGCCAGGGGTGCGTTGCCGTCGCCAGTCACCTGAACTCCCAGAGCGCCATCCTTCCCGGTTCCTTTGACCTTGGCCACGATGGGATTGCTCTCGCCGTCAAAGCCCTTAACCCTGGCATCTGCGTCCACTTTGAAAGAAACCATCTTACCACCTGCCAGGAACTACGATATACTCCGATATAAAGTAATGCAAAACCTCTGAAAATGGCGGCTTTCACCTCATATCGGCGGGGCCGATCTTCAAAAATTATCATTTTCCAGACATGGCGAAAAGCTGATATGGCCTCCCCCATTTGTTAGACACTATGTTGAAAGTAGGATATCTCTCCATTGCCAGCCCGATAACCGTCACCACCTCAGCGTCAGGCGAAGGCATGTCCACCCTGGCAGGACAGGTCCTGCTGGAGGGATTCAATCTGGATGAGATGTCCGTTTCCGAGCTGGAGGGAGCCTGCAATGGTGGGGGGCATCCCCGGGTGCTGGGCTTCTCGGCCAGAGGGCGGGAGATGGGCCCTCTCCTGGAGGCGGCGAGCTATGCCCGGGAAAACCGTTACCTGATGGAGCTGGACCTGACCGGCAGGTCGGACCTGAATATCAGCCGCCTATCCCTGATAGTGAAGGCCATCAAGGAGAAGGGCGCGGCCCTCTCCCTTCGAGTCAGGGCGGACCTCATCGACACCCCGGGGGCGAAAGCCCTGCAGGAGGCCGGCCTGGACCTGCTGAACCTGGACGTGGAGGGCCTTGATGGCATCTCCCCCCGCATGGTGCGCAAGCTCTCCGACGGCAAGTCCTCCCCCATCATGGTCACCGGGAGGTTTGGCGATTTTGGAGCCGCCAAGAGGCTTCTGTCCATGGGGGCATCCCTGGTCTGCCTCAAGAATCCGGACCCGGAGTTCGCCGACTGGCTGACCGGGGCCATGTCCCAGTACGAGCGTCTCATCGGCTGGTACAACGCCCCCAAGCACATCTGCTCCGGCGGCGACCTGCGGGGCCTGGCCTTCTGCTGCCCTCCGGTCAAGAGCTGTCCGGTTCTCGGGGCCCTGAAGAAGGCGGGAATGACCCCTGAAGAGTTCGTGCATAAAAAGCAGGACCTGGCCAGGGGAACGCCACTGCAGTTCGGCGACGGCACCTGTTTTGGCAGCCTGGTGTGGTGCTGCAAGATCTCCAAGCCCTGCTTCATGAGGGATGCAGTTCTCCAGAGCATGAATCTCTCCGAGAGCGATTATATGAATCTCAAGCGCCAGCTGGCAGATGAGCTGCTGAAATGAGTCCCGATTCAATCGCCCAGTCCGCTCAACTGGCCATGCTGCTGGAACTCTCCTCCAGCCCCAAGCCGGGAAACGTCGACCGCTGCCACGACCACCCGGATATCGGCTTTCATCATTTCCTGGCCAGCGCCGTCCTGGTCTATCCGGTATTTCGCCGGGCCGCACAGGGGCAGGAAGGTCTGGGCCGCCTGATCCGAGAGGCGGTCTCTGTCTGGCGGGAGTGGGGCCTGGACGGGAACACCCACTTCGGGGAGATCACCCTGCTCATGCCCCTGGCTGCCGCCGCCGGGAGGGGCGGCCTGCTGGAAGAGGAGGTGGCCAGGGTCCTGGAGTGCACCACAGTCGAGGACTCGAGCCAGTTCTATCGGGCCTTCGCCATGGCCGGAGCCAGGGTGGCGGAGGTGGGCCAGTTCAGCCTCCAGGACGAGGGGGCGGCTGAAGAGGTGGCCAGGCAGGGAAAGACCCTGCTGGAGCTGATGAAGCTATCCCGGGGGCACGACCTGGTGGCCCGGGAGTGGGCCACGGGCTGTGCCCACAGCTTCATGCTCTCCGACATCCTGATGCAGGAGTGTGAGGCCCGGGATCTGAACGACGCCGTGGTGGTGACCTTCCTGCGGGCTTTAGCAGCCGGGCAGGACAGCCTGGTCCGCTCCAAGTTCGGCGAGGCCCGGGCCAGGGAGGTCTCCTCGCTGGCAAAGAGCGCCCTGTCCGCCCCCGACATCCTGGCCAGCGCCCGGGAGATGGACCTCCACCTGCTGCAGCAGGACATAAATCCCGGATCGACGGCGGACCTCATCGGTGCGGCGTTGTTCATCTCCCTGCACAGGGGACTGAAATTTTAGGAGATAGCGATGATCAAAGATGCACAGCGGCTGAAAGAGCTGGGAATTCACCCCGGAATCAGCGAAGTCATTGTCACCACCGAGGTTGACAAAGTTCCCAACGCAGCGCCCATCGGCATAGTCTGGGACGAGGACTCCATCATCCTGAGGCTCTTCCTGGGCACCCACACCTACGAGAACATTTTGACCACCGGCACCTTCGTGGCCAACGTTATCCACGACCCCATAATCTTCGTGGAGGCGGCCATGAACGACCTCTCCCCGGATTGCTTCCAGCATCGGGACGGAGTCCTGACCCTGAAGGACGCCGAGTCCTGGGCTCTGTTCAAATGCGATCCCTTCCGCACGGACATCATGATGCTGCCCATCGAGTTTGTCAGGGGCCAGGTGCTGTGGCAGGACTTCCGGGCGGTGAACCGGGGGACCAACCTGGTGGTGGAGTCGGCCATCGCCGCCACCCGCTACCAGGCCCTGGCTCAGGACAAGTACCTGGACGACATCCGGGCCTGGAACAGAATAATCAATCGCTGTGGAGGTCCCCGGGACAAAGAGGCCATGCGCCGGCTGGACGACTACCTCTGGGAGAACCGGTGACCTGCGGATCATGAGCATCAACCGTCTCCCCTCCGGCTGCCCGGGCATCGACCGCATCCTGGGCGGGGGCTTCGAGGCAGGGATCATCACCCAGCTCTACGGGCCTTCGGGCTCCGGCAAGACCAACCTGGTCCTGCAGCTAATGGTCCAGGCGGTCAACCGGGGAAAGCGGGTCATACTCATCGACACCGAGGGATTCTCTGCCGAGCGGTTCAGCCAGATTGCCGGAGAGGGGGCCAGGGAGCTGGCCACCCGGATCATCGTCTTCGAGCCCCTGAGCCTGGAAGAGCAGCACGCCTGCATCCGGGACGCCTCCCGGCTGGCCGGGGAGGGTGTAGGCCTTCTGGTGGTGGACTCGGCCACCTCCCTCTACCGGGCCGTTTTAGAGGCAGACGACAACCGCCAGGTGCGAAAGGTGCTGACCTCCCAGATGTCCGAGCTGCAGGAGATCGCCAGAAGACAGCGCATCCCGGTGGCGATAACCAATCAGGTGTACATGGACGTGGAGTCCGGCCAGCTCCGGCCGATAGGGGGGACCTCCATGGAGCACATCTGCAAGGCCATCGTCTCCCTGGAAAAGGTGGGCGAAGGGCTGAGGCGGGCCCGGCTGGTCAAGCACCGTTCCCAGCCCGAGGGGGAGACGGCGGAGTTCAGGATCACCGCCACCGGGCTGGTCTAGTCCTGGACCTCTTTGCCCTGATCCAGCCCCTGGTCGGGATGTCCCATCTACAGCCGTCTTCTCATGATCAGGGCTGCCTCGCCGTCGGAGTAGTAGCCGGGACAGACCCCCTCCGGCTCAAATCCCAGGGAGGTGTAGAGGGCCTGAGCTTTTCTGTTGCTGATCCGCACCTCCAGGGTGGAGCTGACCGCTCCCAGTTGCCTGAAGATCTTCAGCAGGGAGAGCATCAGCCTCCTGCCCACCCCCCGGCCCTGGTAAGTGCTCCTGACCGCCAGCCAGAAGACCCGGCCCTCCAGGGGGGTGTGCTTGAATCCCAGGATGAACCCGGCCAGCCTGCCCGAGGACTCGGCCACCAGGATGGTGCGGGGGTGGTACTCGTAGAAGGTGGTGAAGATCTGGGGGCTGTACCCGCCGAAGACCTCCCGGTCCAGGTCCATCACCTGGGGAAGGTCCTGGGGCTCGAACTGGCGGATGATCAGATCTGCCGGGTCGCTTATTCTGGCTGGCCTGTCGCTTGCACTCATTTCCTCAAAGTCCGTAGTAGTTTAATAATAAATTTAAAAATGCTGAGCATCCGGGCCCGGCTGGCCCGGCCTTACCGGAGGACGTTCTCTCTGCCCTTGGTGGCGGTTATGTAAGCCCAGTCCGTCAGGCGGTCGTTGTCCACGCCGTTCGGGTACCTGGACCAGTTGGAGCCCTCGTCTTCGTCATCCTCTAAAATAGGGGTGCGATCGATCTCCTCGCCGCTGGCGCTGTAGAGGATGGCCGAGGCGTTGATCTCGTGCGTCCACCGGGGGTCGCCGGTGACCACCTTGTAGCCGTTTGCCGGGATCACCGTTCCCGGGGCCATCTCCATGGAGCCGGACCAGGGGTAGGCCTGAACCACTACCACCCAGCCGCCAATGTCCACATTGTCCGGCCCGGGATTGTAAATCTCCACCCACTCTGCGGCCAGGGGATCGTTAGCGGAAGGATTTAGGGCGATCTCATTTATCACCACGCCGCACAGAGCCGTGCTCGAGGCGGCCAGGATGCCCGCCATCAGGGATAGCACGATCAGCATCGATCTTCTCATAAGTTGATCCACTCCTTGATGGTGGATGGGCTCGAGAAGTATTTAGGGTTTTTCGAAAAAAAGCCACCTCGCCGCCAGAGCCCCCCGTTCCGCTTTGCTCCCTTCGCTGAGGCGGGCCAGAGGGCGGTCCTTTTCAGCCAGGCGGTGCCGTCTCCTTCGGACCCTCTGCCCCCTCACAGCAGCTTTCCCAGGTGGGCCAGGGAGTCCAGCACCAGGTCCGGGCTGACCGCCGAGGCCCTGGCCACCTCCTCTCTGTACTTGCCGGTCTTGACCAGTATGCCCTTCATGCCCAGGTCCTGGGCGCCGCCCACGTCGGTGTTGATGTCGTCTCCGACCATGGCCACCTCCTCCGCCGGCAGCCCCAGGTCCCGCAGCCCCATCTGGAAGAACTCTGCGGAGGGCTTGCCCATGAGGGTGGCCTTCTTTCCGGTGGCGTACTCCAGGGCAGCCACGAAGGGCCCGGTGGACAGGACCAGGCCCTCGGGCTCCATCCAGTAGCGGTCCATCTCCAGGGCCAGGATCTGGCTTCCCTCCATTATCAGCCGCAGGGCCTGGTTGAGGCGCTGGAAGGTGAAGTCCGGTCCGGCATCCCCCACCACCACATAGTCCACGTCCTCCTCCGCCACCTTGATGCCGGCGTCGGTGAAGTCCTGATGGACGTTGCCGGTGGTCACCAGAAAGCAGCTTTCCTTCTTATGCCGTCTCATGAACTCCACCGCCGCCAGAGGGGGGGTGAAGATGAAGCTCTCCGGAATGCTGTAGCCCAGATTCTGCAGCCTCTCGGCTACAGCCCTCCTCCGCCGCCTGGTGGAGTTGGAGACGAAGCGGTACTCGTACCCGGCCTGGTCCAGGCGCTCCAGAAGCTCCCGCACGCCGGGAATGGGCTCCTTTCCCACGTAGAGGACGCCGTCCAGGTCGATCAAAAAGCCGTTCACGTCGATGTCCACAACTGATCGCCGGAAGGTGGTTAGCGTCTTTTTGATTAATAAATCCGGCCCCCGGATTTCGCCGGCCGGCCGGGATTCTCGGGCCGCCGCCCCCATCTCCAAAAGCAGCCTATTACCAAGGGGGCCCTTCAGCAGCTTTAAAAACAATGTCCTCCTCCCAATCACTGGAGTTTATGGATGATGTCGCAGGCAATGAGGCGGGTGGTTCTGATGGCGCTTGGTCTGACGATCCTGTTTATGGTCCATTCAGCCCTGGCTGAAGCGCCAGACGATCCCGGCGAATTCCAGGGCATCACCTACCTGATCAGCCCCTCCCGGGTGGCAGTTGAGCAGCCGGTCAACGGCTCGAGCTACAACCTCTCGGTTTACGTCAAGGTGAACAACCTGACCCTGACCGACCGGTCGGAAGGCCCGGTCAACATGACCGTCCGGGACAGCTTCTGGCGGGGGATTCACACTTACGACCTGACATTCGAACGAAACCTCTCCGGCGTCCTGCGCTTCGAGGTGCCGGTGCACGAACAGCGGTTCATCACCCCGGTCAAGACCGCCGGGCCGGTAAAGGTGGTCCTGCCCCCGGGATATTCCACCGGCGACCGTCTCCTGGGGATATCCAGTCCCGACCCGGACGTGGTGGAGGCAAACGGCACCGTCCTTCTCTGGAAGCCATCGGCGGAGGAGAGGATCATCGAGGTCAGCTACTACAAGAGCAACGCCCCCCGGAACCTGAGGATGGCCTTCCTGTTCATCTCCCTGCTGGGAGTGGCCCTGGGGATTTACTATTATCTCAACCTGCGCAGGCTGAGGTCCTTCCAGGCCGACGACTGGCACCAGCCGTGATCTCCCCGGTCAGAGGCCCTCGATTGAAGTCCTCCCTTCCCTGGAACATCTGCAGGAAACCAGCATCTCTAAGTAGATTCAGGTCTGACTGGAAGTCATGAGCAGACCGAGTTCCATCTGCGACCGGGTCTACGCCGTCGGCGGGCCGGGTCTGTCTGCAGGGGACGATTGCTGCGTCTATCTGGTGGATGCCAAAGACGACCTCGTCCTCATCGACGCCGGTGCCGGGAGGGGCCTGGACCGCATTCTAAAAAACGTCAAAAACGTGGGCTACGAGCCCCATCTGATAACCTACGTGGTGGCCACCCACTGCCACATCGACCACATCGGAGGCCTCCATCCCCTGGTCAACCTGTACGGGCCGAAGGTCATCGCCCACCAGCTCGACCGGGCGGGGATTGAGGAGGTTCACGACGACCTCACCGCAGCCGGGATGTACGGAGTGCAGTACAAGCCGACCCGGGTGGACCTGGTGCTGCAGGGAGAGGAAGAGGCCCACCGGCTGGGGGACCTGGACTTCCATTTCGTCCACACTCCGGGGCACACCCCGGGCTCCATCGCCGTCTACCTGGATACCAGAGACGGCCGGGTGCTCTTCGGCCAGGACATTCACGGTCCGTTCTATCCCTCCTGGGGATCGGACCTGGCTATGTGGCGGATGTCCATGGAGCGGCTGATCTCCCTGCAGGCCGATTACCTGTGCGAGGGCCACGCCGGAGTCTACAGGGGCCAGAAGGTCCAGGGGTACATCGAGTCCTACCTGAGGAGATACGGGGCGGATTGACCGGGCGGGACGTGATCTTTCGGGCCAGGCTCCCTTGAAGGGTAGGTTTTCCTGGACTATGATGGCCCGGGCTTCCCGGTTATCTGGAAGACCTCAT